>JBKBIJ010000106.1:0-7215 GCA_046299455.1 Brevinematia bacterium
CCGGTTTACCTATTATAATAACCGAACTTAAAGCCATTAAATCAATTTTTAATGAAAATAGTGTAGTTTATATTAAGTCGCCTGATGCTAATATGATAGCAAAAAATATAATTGAATTAATAAAAGATAAAAATAAAAGAAGAACAATCGCAGAAAATTCATATAAAGATGTCAGCAATATATGTTGGTCAAAAATGAAAAAATCTTACTTTCAAATAATAAAGCATAGACTCTCTATTATTTAATCCTCATTAATGAAAAACAAAGAAAAAAGAGTACTAAGAAATTGGTTTTTGTCTCAGTCTTAAACGAATAAATGAAAGGAATAAAATACAAGTTAACAAAAAAGAAGTAAGTAAATATTATTTTGGTTACCTTCAAGATGTAATACATGGTTATAAAGTCCCTGGAATTAAGTTTTCATAAATGCAGAGGTGTATAAAAGATAAACTTGAATTACTAAAAAAATGTTATAAATTATAACTATGATAAAAACAAAGGAGCTAGCAAAGTGGTGGAAGACGGAAGGCAACAAAGTAAGGTGTTTATTGTGCCCTAGATACTGTCTTATAGGTGATGGTCAGAGTGGTTTTTGCTTTATAAGAAAAAACGAGAATAGTAAACTATATTCACTTGGGTACTCAAATCCAGTAGCAATTAACGTCGACCCTGTTGAAAAAAAGCCGCTTTTCCATTTCCTACCTTCAACACCTATATTATCTCTAGGCACAGCAGGATGTAACATGGGATGTTTATTTTGCCAAAACTGGGATATATCAAAAGCCAGAATTGACCAAGTAAATAGTATTTACATTCCTCCAGAGAAATTAGTACAACTCGCAATTGACTATAACTGTCCAAGCATTGCATTTACTTATAACGAACCTACGATAATCTCTGAATACGTTATTGATACTGCAAAAATAGCTAGAAAACACGGTATAAAAATAGTCATGGTATCGAATGGATACATTTCCAAAGAAGCTTTTTATGAGGTATACGAAAATGTCGATGGAGCAAATATCGATCTCAAAGCAATAACAGAAACTTTTTACCAGAAAATAACACTTTCACATATAGAACCAGTAAAAGAAACCTTAAAACGCCTAAAAGAAATCGGCACTGTATGGTTTGAGATAACAAACCTAATAATACCAACTCTAAACGATAGCTCAGAAGAAATAAAACAACTTGTTGACTGGGTTTTAGAAAACCTTGGTGACAATATACCTTTACATTTTACAGCATTTCACCCAGATTACAAGCTAACAAATATTCCACGGACACCAAAAGAAAAGCTAGTAAAATCAAGAGAGATTGCAATATCAAGAGGGTTAAAGTATGTATACACTGGTAATATATGGTTTGAGGAAGGAAGTACTACATTTTGTCCAAATTGCAAAAAACCATTAATAGTAAGATCATGGCACCAAGTGATGATAAACAAAATTCATGATGGAAAGTGTCCATATTGTAAAACAAGAATAGAAGGTATATGGAACTAAAATAACTCTATAAAAGACTCAAATCTATCTTGCGTATTGCTAGCTCTAAATGAAGGGAATACGTTAGAATAGCAACTTGTACAGATAGGTGAATAATATATGTTATCTTCCACAGCTCCTAACTGTTCTAACTTTGATAAAACAAACTTAGGTATATCAAAGTAAACTTTCTCATTCCTAATTAAGCAAAATTCTTCAGCCCACTCAATAAACTCTCTTCCAACCTCATAACAGCAAGAATGTATACAAGGAAGTATATAATATAATCCTTCAGAGGGTCTAAAATCATATCTACCTACAGCAAGATTTATTGTGTTTTCAACGATACCCGATTTAAGCCCTCTCCAACCAGCATGTATTACCCCAACTATATTAACCCCAAAAAATATGATAGGAGCACAATCAGCAGTCCTTACACCTACTCTAATATTTCTGTCTACACATATAATAGCATCTCCCTCAAACTTACCCTTTAAAGAATAAGAAAAAGGTTCAGTAGTATCTTTATAAACTACTTTACCATTCTCTACAAAAACGACATCAACCCCATGAACTTGCTTCAAAGTAAAAACATCGACATCTTGACAAATATCTGGAGTTACAAAAGAGGACATTGAGAAATTCAAAATCTGCAATTCATCCAAAACTTTCCTATCCGAAATATTAGGAATATTCATTCCTACTCTAAACTTATCTAAATTATACGATACAAACATGCCTAAGATTCTCTATCCTCAATACTTTCAACTTTTTCAGTTATCTCTTCAGAAACATAATAAGATACCTTCTCCTCAACCTCTTCTTCTGTAATCTCCTTCTTCATAGCATAATTTTCTCCTTCAAGTATAGCACTCTTTATAACTTCAGTGATTACCTGTATCGATCTAACAGCATCATCATTTGCAGGTATTGGATAATCAACCAATGTAGGATCCGCATTTGTATCAACAATAGCAATTATAGGTATACCCATTTTTCTAGCTTCTAAAACTGCTATCTCTTCGTTAGTTATGTCAACAACATATAAAACACCAGGTAAGCTCTTCATATCTCTTATTCCTTCTAACCTTTCTGAAAACCTTTTTTTCAACTTCATCAACTTGCTAATCTCCCCTTTTGGGAGTTTATTTATCGAACCATCAACTTCCATTTTCTCTATTCTCATTAGATTTTGAACCGCCCTTCTTACAGATTGGAAATTTGTAAGAGTACCAGGTATCCATTTTTTATTGACATAAAACTGTCCACATGCAATAGCTTCTTGTTTTATAATATCCTGAGCTTGCTTTCTAGTACCAACAAATAAAAACTTAGCACCCTTTTGTGCCATCTCCTTAGCAAATGCATAAGCTTCCTTCAACTTCTCCAAAGTTTTCTGAAGGTTTATTATATGGACATTACCCTTCGTTGCAAAAATGTATTCTTTCATCTTAGGATTCCATTTACTCTTCTGATGTCCAAAATGAACACCAGATTCAAGAAGAACGTTAATATTTACTTTCTCAGAAGAAAAAGGTTGTATTTCTATCTGACTTTCCTGAATTAACTCAGACATCTTATTTCCTCCATTACATAAGATTATAAAAAACATATCCAAACCAATTCAAATTTAATATAAGATACCTCAAAAAAAGTTTTACCTCCAAGCCTGCTCATTTCAAACCCAAAAGATTTATATATATCCTACAATCAAACCTTAGAAAGACCTCAAAATAAACGGAGGAAAGTAAGATAATTTTAAGAAACTACCTTTCCTTAGAAAATAACGTTTTTACTTATCTAGAGAAAATCTTATTATAGTTTAAGGTTAAAAATCCTCAGGATTGTCTTTTCCGAAAAAGTAAGATACAGACTCGCTAATAGATAATAATGAGAAGGAAAGCAATATAAGAAAGAGAATTGCAAAGAAAATAAGAAATAGCAAGAAACTAACTTGGTATAGTATAATCATTATACTAAATGGAAGAGATTGACTTAAAGAACCCTCTAAAGCAATTTTACAACTATTTACTTTCAAGTCTTCAGGGTGAAAAAGGAATATACCTTACTTTAGAAGAAAACTTCGATGAAATAAAGAAACTTTTTTTAAATTACCATAAAAATATTCTATTCCTGCCATCATTGGATATAATACCCTACATATCTTCGATACCACCAATAGAGAAAACAAAAGAAAGACTTGAAACGATAAAAAGCTTCATAAAAAATTCAAACATTACAATAATAACAACCATACAAGGGTTATTAACAAAAACCATCTCACAAGACCTAATAAAAACAAAACCAATAAACATAGAAATAGGAAAACAAATAAACGTAGCAGATATAAGAAATTTAATACAACTTTTAGGGTATGAAATATCTGAGAAAGTAGACGACTACGGAAAGGCATCATTTAAAGGTAATGTTATAGACATTTTTCCTCCTAACTATGAGTTACCAATAAGAATAATATTTGACTTTGAAGAGGTGGTTTCAATAAAAACTTTCGACCCAGAAACACAGTTAACCAAAACAAAAATAGAAAAAGCTGAAATATTACCACCTTTCGAAAACGACTTCTATCAAGTTTTCACAAAAAACTCCCAATCAATTTCATTCTACGAAATAAGCAATAGCAAAAAACTACTATCCTTAGTATCTATCAAAACAATAGAGGAAGAATATCAAAAGTTTGTCTATGAAATAACAAAAATCTATGAAAAAGTTAACTCGAAAGAAAAATTTCTTCCCCCAGAAGAAATAATATATCCTCTACCAGAAATTATAGAAATCAAAGCAGAATTTGAATTGTTTCCTAATTTTACAATACAGGAATCAAGTCTGCCAAACTATGAATTACTAGCAAGATATCTAAATTCAATAATATCAAAAAAACACGTAATTTTCTTATCACCTAACGAAAAATACACAAAAAGATCAATAAAAATATTCGAAAAGCAAAACATAACATACAAAGTTATCCAAGAATTAAAAACAATAGAAGAAGTTATTAGACTTTCGAATGATCAACAGATACAAAAAAGTATCCAAATAATCGAAGGAATTGATTTACCCAGTGGTATTGAATCTAAAAATTTGGCAATAATTACAGTAAAAGAATTATTCAACAAAGAATTCACTAAATATGAATACGGAGAACTGGATCTGTCTTCCGAGGAAATAAAAGAAATACACTTTTTCGAGAATATAAAGGAAGGTGACTACATTGTACATTCTAACTACGGCATAGGAATATTCAGAGGTATAACAGAAATAAACTATCAAGGGAAAGTAAAAGAGTTTGCTAAGATTGAATACCAGGATGGTGACACCTTATACGTGCCACCAGAACAATTTAACTTACTAAGCAAGTATATAGGAGATGAAACCCCTAAAGTAAATTCATTGAGGCAAAAAAACTGGAAAACGGTTAAACAAAAAGTTAAAGAAAGTATACTGAAATTCTCTAGGGATCTATTAAGACTCAAAGCGCTAAGACAAATACAACAAAAAACTCCACTTAAGGTTGATTTCGATGAATACGAATTACTCGAAATCTCATTCCCATACGAAGAAACACCAGATCAACTAAAAGCAATTGAAGAAATAAAATCTGACTTAAAGTCAACAAAAGTAATGGACAGAATAATATGTGGTGATGTTGGGTTTGGTAAAACAGAAATTGCTATAAGAACAGCATATCTACACATCTTAAACGGTAATCAAGTAATGGTATTAGTACCAACAACGATATTGGCAGAACAACATTACAAAACATTCTTAGAAAGGTTAAACCCCTTTGGAGTAAAGATAGGAATAATATCAAGACTGAGAAAAGAAAATGAAATAAAAAAATATATATATGGCATTTCTAAAGGAGAAATACAGATACTAATAGGAACACACACGTTGATAAATGAACATGTAATAAATAGATTTAAGAAATTAGGACTTATAATAATAGACGAAGAACATAAGTTTGGAGTGGAACACAAAGAGTCAATCCTTAAAAACAGGGAAAATGTAGATATACTAACACTATCAGCAACACCAATACCTAGAACACTTGGAATGGGATTGAGTAACTTGAAAGATATCTCACTTATAACAACACCTCCCATCGGAAGAAAACCTATAAAAACGTTCATAATAGAATGGAACGATGAAGTAATAAAAGAGGCAATAAATAGAGAAATATCAAGAAAAGGACAAGTACTCATCATCAACAATAAAATTAAGGGAATAGAAAAACTAAAATTGAATGTACTAAAAGCATCTCAAGGTATCATAGAAGAGAATGATATATGTATTCTGCACGGGCAACTTAGTAAAACCGAAATAGAAAACACATTTGCAGATTTCATAGAGGGTAAATACAAAATAATGATATCAACAACAATATCAGAGTCTGGTCTAGACATACCAAACGTAAACACCGTAATAATAAACAATGCTCACCTATTCGGACTTGCTGATCTACACCAAATA
The DNA here is from genome assembly GCA_046299455.1 of Brevinematia bacterium. Taxonomy (GTDB): domain Bacteria; phylum Spirochaetota; class Brevinematia; order DTOW01; family DTOW01; genus SKYB106. The sequence continues at coordinate 5,976 of JBKBIJ010000106.1, forward strand.
AGAGGAAGAGTCGGTAGAAGAAGTACAGAAGGATATGCATACTTGATTTATCCATCAAGATTCATAACAACTGAATTACAAATGAAGCGCCTCAATACTATAGAGGAACATTCAGATCTAGGAGCAGGATTTAGAATAGCACTTAAAGATCTCGAAATAAGAGGAATAGGGAATATACTAGGTAAAGAACAACACGGTAACATGAAGGCAGTAGGATATATATTTTACATACGAATGTTATCTGAAACTCTAAAAATGATAAACAGCGGAATACCAGAAGAAAACATAGAGTACTCAGATCCTGTAGTTTACTTAAACTTTGACAGAATATTCCCAGAAGATTTCGAAATACCTCCATCAGAAAAAATGGAAATAATGCTAAAACTAAATGTAGCGTTTTCAGAAAACCAGATAAATTTCATACTTAACGAAATAAAAGATAGATACGGTAAAATCCCAGAAGGAGTATACAACTTATCAGAAATAGTAAAGTTTAGAACGGAGCTTAAGAAACATTTTATAGAAGAAATCTACGAAAATGCTAACGGAATAACGATAAAGTTCAACAAAAATCACCTACCAGACGGTGAGAAAATACTAGAACTAATACTATCAGGTCAATACGAAATAGAAATGATACCAAATGAAAACGACAAAATCATACTTAAAGTACCTAATGATAATCTAAAAAATAAACTAACAAATATACTAAACTTCATGGAGAAAATTTTCTAGATAAAATATAACTACAATTTCAATAAACAAAGCGAAAATGATACTTAATGCTAATTTCCTATGATAATGTTCTTCATATTTCTGATAACCTTTTTAGACGTATTTGGTTAATATTTTCTTTACTCAGAAGCCCCAATTCCAAAGGTACAGAAATTTACAGAATTGGATTTTGGGAGAAGTAAGAAAAAGCGAAATATAGACTGCTAGTAGATGAAATAAAGAAGAAAAAGAGATTTGGAACTGGACTTTCAGTACAGAAGATATACTTGAAACTAAAAAAGCCTTAGAAATTAAAATATAAGTAAAAGGAGGAGGTCATGAGAAAATACCTTATAGCAGGAAACTGGAAGATGAATAAAACAGTTTCTGAATCTATAGATCTTGCAAAAGGATTAGTTAAAAACTTAAAAGATGTAAACGATAGGGAAATCTTGATATGCCCACCTTTTACTTCCCTCTACCCTGTATACGAAGTAGTAAAAGGGACAAACATAAGACTTGGTGC
>JBKBIJ010000107.1:0-7041 GCA_046299455.1 Brevinematia bacterium
TTTTATAGGATTAAGAGGCTGTTTGGTAATTGTGAGAGTAGTAGATTGGATGAGAATGTTTCTTACGTACTTTCTTCATTTTTCTGGAAATATGAAATGGTTATCATAGAAAATGAAAAATATGAGTAAATTTGAAGTTTTCTTTTCAGCTGGAGAAGTTTCAGGTGACATAAGTGCGAGTGAAGTAATTCGTGAGCTTAGGAAGATGGGAATAACTTGTAGTGGGGTTGGTGGTAAAATGATGGAAGAAGCTGGGATGCTTAATATCACCAAAACCGATGAAAGTGTATATAGTTCTGTTGGTTTTTTGGAATCTTTTAAATATGTTTTCCCAAAACTGATTTTACTTAAGAAGATTTTAAGTTACCTTAGAAAAACAAAACCTAATCTCGTTTTCTTAGTTGATAACCAAGGGTTTAATATACCTTTGGCAAAACTGTGTAAAAAGATGGGATTGAGTGTTTTTTATTATTTTCCCCCTATGGTGTCTGTGTGGGATGAAAACGTGAAGTATAAGATATCGAAATATTGTGATAGAATACTTTGTACTTTTGAAGAAGATTACAAAATATACAAAGAAGTTTCTAGTAATGCTATTTTCGTTGGTAATCCATTAGTTGATAGAGTAAGAAAATCTTATTCTTCATTAGAAAGTTATTTAAAGTTTTTTGATTCCAATAAGAAAAGAATTCTTCTATTACCAGGTAGTAGAGAACAGGAGGTTAAAACCTTACTTTTGCCTATGCTAAAAGTTGCTAAGCTCGTGCTGGATGGTGAAACGAATCTCCCAAAAGATGGTTTTGAATTTTATTTAATAATTTCTCATCCTATATTCAGGGATTATATACATTCTAAGATAAGAGATGTGGGACTTTGGGGTAGAATAAAAATTTTTGATCAAAATAGAGATTATGCACTTTACGATCTATGTGATTTGGCCATTGCTTCTTCAGGTACTGTTACATTAGAATTAGCCTTACTTGAGAAACCTGTTATTGTAATTTACAAAGTTTCTAAAATAACGTTTGAGATAGGTAAGAGACTCGTTAAATCAAAGTTTGTTTCTCTTCCTAACATACTTTTGGGTAGTAGTGTTTATCCTGAATTGCTTCAGGAAGATGTTAATCCAACCATGATACTAAAACACATTGAGAATCTACTAGATAAGGATACAATAGAAAATATCAGAAATAACTTAAGAAAGATAAAAGATAAATATGAACCAGGGACTATAGAGCGCGTTATTGAAGAGATAAAAAGTTGTTTAGTCCCTTAGTATATTTAAGAGATAAGCATTCTTTTAGGTTTCTGATCAGTCATATTTTGTTTGAAGGTATTTCTTCTTTTGTTTCCTCTGCTTTTACTGGTTTGAATAGTAATTTACCTTCTTTAGCATCAATTAGTCCTCTTCGCATTTCCATTACTGTAAAGTATTTTGATTTCAGTACACCTTTTAGGTAGTTAAAACCGATCCATGGGTCAACATCATCACCACATGTAAATAAGTCTACTGCTGCAAACCTATGTTCAGGCCATGTGTGTATGGCTAAGTGGGATTCAGCTATTACGACAACACCACTTACACCGAACGGGCTAAAATGATGAAATGTGTCGTTAATGATTGTGGCGCCTGATAACTCTGCTGCTTTTACCATTGCATTTCTTATTTCCTCAACGCTGTCGAGCACCTCAGTATCGCAATCGTAGTATTCAACAAGCAGATGCCTACCAAGGGAACTTATTTTTTCCATCTCTTCTTCTCACCTCCTTTTTAAAATTTTTACGCACGAAATTTTAATAAAAACTTTTGCTAGTATCAAATTTTTTTATATTTTTTGAAATTCAGAAAACATAATACAAACGTTTTTTATTCTTGTGTTTGCTATAGATATTTGTGGATTTTTAACACTGCTTTGAGTAGTTTTTGAATTTATTGGTTGTAATTTATTAAAATTACTGGAATGTGAGGTAGATATGAGGCGTAAAGGGGTATATCTTTTCACATCTGAATCTGTTACGGAGGGGCATCCTGATAAGATAGCGGATCAAATATCTGATATGGTTCTAGATGAATTTATTGGTTTAGATCCAAATGCTAGGGTTGCTTGTGAGACTGTTGTTACGACTGGTCTTGTTTTTGTTACTGGTGAAATAACTGCTAACGTTCATAAGTTTGATCTTGATGAAAAGGTTAGGGAGAAAATAAGAGATATAGGATATAATGATAGTTCTATGGGATTCGATTACAAGAGTGTGGGAATAATATCTAGTTTGAAAAAGCAATCTGCTGATATTGCTATGGGAGTTGATGTAGGGGGTGCTGGTGATCAAGGTATGATGTTTGGGTATGCTACTGACGAAACACCTAATTTCATGCCTTTGACTATCGATTTGGCCCATAAACTTACTAGAGAGCTTGCTAGAGCTAGAAAGAGTGGGGAATTACCTTTTCTTAGACCAGATGGGAAGAGCCAGGTTACTGTTGAATATGAAGATGGGGTACCGGTTAGAGTAAAAAATGTTGTTATTGCTGCACAACATTCAGAGGATATATCACAAGAGGAAATTAGGAATATAATAATTGATAAAGTTATTAAGAAAGTTATTCCTTCTGAGTATCTTGATGAAGATACTGAGTATTTTATTAATGCTACTGGTAAATTTGTTATAGGTGGTCCTCATGGTGATTCTGGTCTTACTGGTAGAAAGATAATAGCTGATACCTATGGAGGATGGGCTAGACATGGTGGTGGAGCTTTCTCTGGTAAAGATCCTACAAAAGTTGATAGAAGTGCTGCGTATATGATGAGATACATTGCTAAAAATATTGTTGCATCTGGGGTAGCTAAAGAGTGTGAAATACAGATTGCTTACGTTATAGGTGTATCTGAACCTGTTTCATTGGTTGTAAACACTTTTGGAACTAGTAAAATCCCGGAAGAAGAAATAGAAAAAGTCATTTGGAAGAATTTCGATTTGACGCCTAGAGGAATTATTTCCTATCTTAACCTAAGGAGACCTATATACCAGAAAACATCCGTTTACGGGCATTTTGGTAGAGATCCTGAAAAGGAACCTGAGTTTACATGGGAGAGGTTGGATAAGGTTGAATTATTTAAATCGCTTTTATAGGAGGGGATATGAGAGATTTGGATATTCATTCTTTTGAAGAAACGGTTAAGTCTTCTAAGGTATGTTTAGTTGATTTTTGGGCTGATTGGTGTGTTCCTTGTAAGAGGGTCGCACCTATCCTCGAAGAACTTTCAAAAGAATATGAAGGTAAAGTTGAGTTTTTCAAGGTAAATGTTGATGAGAATCCCGAGATTGCTTCGAAGTACAGGATATCAAGTATTCCTACGATGATAATTTTCAAGAATGGTGAACCTGTTGATAAGATTACTGGTGCTTTACCTAAACAGACTATCAAGCAAACTCTGGACGCAAACTTATAATATATTCCAGTAGTTGTTTATATATTTATAAAATTCTTCGAGGATTCTTTCTAATTGAGGTGTAAGTGAATACTCTATTGGTTCTTTTTCTGAGGGGGTTATATTTTCTTCTATTACAGTATATATCGATGACGGTAATGTTTCAACGTTGTATCCACCTTCTAAGACGAATACGATCTTCTCGTTTTTTATTGATTTGATTAATGTGTTTGATATATGCTTAAATCCTAAATCTGTTAATGTCATTCCTCCTAGGGGGTCTGAGAAGTGAGCATCAAATCCAGCAGATACAATCAGGAATTCTGGTTCAAACTTTTTTAGGATTTTGCTAATTACGTTGGAATAAATATAAGAGTATTCATTATCACCGCTACCCTCTGGAAGAGGTATATTTACTGTAAATCCTATACCCTCTCCTTTACCTATCTGGTTGAAATACCCTGTACCAGGGTAGAAAGGATATCTGTGTGTTGATATATACAAAACTTTGTCAGATTCGTAGAATATTTCTTGTGTGCCGTTTCCATGGTGTACATCAAAATCTACTATTGCTACTCTTGATAAGTTGTATTCTTTTATTAATACCATCGCAGCTATTGCTACATTGTTGAATATACAAAATCCCATTGCTCTGTTTGGTGTCGCATGGTGTCCTGGAGGTCTAGTTAAGGCAAACGCACCATTGAGTTTGTTTTCCATCACATCTATTACTGCTCTTGTAGCTAAGCTGGCAGATAGTATAGAACAGTCAACACTATCTTTGCTTAGGACGGTGTCAGGATCCAGAAAAACAACATTATCCGTTTCTCTATATTTTTCTATCACCCCTACATACTCTTTACTATGTACTAACTCTATCCATTCTCTAGGTATCTTATTCTCTACTATGAAAAACTCCGCCCTATTACTAAGAAGATTCTTAAGTTTGTTAAATGTGTTTTTTGTTCTTGCGGACTGCTCTATATGTGGAAAGTTTTCTAAGTGCCTTTCAAGAAATGGATTATAGAATATACCTATGCGGTTTATAGGAAAGATATTACCCATAGACTTAGTCTAAATTAGATTGATTCCATGTGTCAATAAATTTGAGAAAAATGTGTCTAAAAAATGGAACTTCTTACATGAATTTGTTAAAAACTTGACTTATATGGTGTAATTTATTTAGATTTATAAATAAACTTTTAGAAGAGGTGTTTATGGTGAATGGTGAAGTAGTGATAAGGGTTGCTGGCAGTGCGGGTGATGGTGTTGCTTCGGTTGGTGATACTATTTCTAAGTTAGCTTCTCGTAGTGGGTTAGGGGTTTGTGCTTACAATAGTTATCAATCTGTTATAAGGGGTGGTTTTGTTTGGCTTCAGATTAGGGTTTCTAATGATAAAGTTTACACGCATGGAGACAATCCTCATATTCTTGTTCCTTTGAATCAATCTGAATATGAGAGACACAAGGATAGTGTTTTACCAGGTGGGGTTATAGTTTATAATGAAGATAAAGTTAAGGTTAGTGAGAAAAGAGATGATATTAATTATGTTGGGTTATCTTTGAGAAAGTTAGCTCCTGAGCAAGCTAAACAGCCAATAATGCAAAATACTCTTTTGCTTGGTGCGGTTGTTAAAATTGTTGGTTTCAATAAAGATTTACTTGAGGATATAATTAAGAAGTCTTTTGGTAAGAAAGGTGAAGAGATTGCTAAGGCTAATATTGATGTAGTTAATGCAGGCTATAATGCTACTGATTTAGTTCATGATTTTGGTATAAGGACTCAGAATAAGAAGTATTATGTTATAACTGGTAATTATGCTGTAGCTACTGGTGCTGCGATTGGTGGATGTAAATTCTATTCTGCTTATCCTATGACGCCTGCTACTTCGATACTTCACTGGTTTGCTTCTAATGGCAAGAAGTATGGTATAGTTGTTAAGCAATTGGAGGATGAGATAGCAGTTGTTAATGCTGCGATAGGTGCTGGTTTTGCTGGTGTTAGAGCTATGTGTGCTACTTCTGGTGGTGGTTTCTCACTGATGACTGAAGCTATTGGTTCTGCAGGTATGACAGAAACACCCGTTGTGATAATTAATTCTATGAGAGGTGGGCCTTCTACAGGATTACCTACTAAAACTGAACAAGCTGACTTATTTCAAGCTCTAGGTGCTTCTCAAGGTGAGTATCCTAAGGCAATTCTAGCTCCGAAAGATCCAGTAAGTGCTTTTTATATGTCTGCTGAGGCTCTTAATATAGCCGAAAAATATCAAATGCCAGTTATTCTGCTTATTGATTTTTTACTTTCTAATGGTTATTATGGTATACCTATTGAGGAACTAGATCCAAGCAAAATAAAGATAGAACGGGGCCATGTTTTAACCAGTGTTAACGGAGAATATCATAGGTATAAGTATACAGATACAGGGGTTTCCCCTAGAGTTATACCTGGTACACCTAACGCTTATTATGTGGCTGCTACAGATGAGCATGATGAAACAGGTATTCTTATAAGTGATGTTTTTACTGATGAGACGAAAAGAAAAAAGATGATGGAAAAAAGGATGAGAAAGATGAATTATGTTGTTGAAGATTTTAAGTTACCTTTGGTTGAAGGAGACGATAATCCAGATTTAACAATTGTGGGATGGGGATCAACTTATGGTGCTATAAAAGAGGCTTCTAATATCTTAAGAAGAGAGGGTGTTAAAGTTAGTCATGTTCACGTTGAGTACTTATTCCCCGTTAAAAAAGAGATAGCAGATATTCTTAGTAAGCATAGAAATGTTGTTATCGTTGAAAATAATTATACTTCTCAATATTCAAAGCTTCTTAGAATGGAGACTGGTTATAGTATCAACAAGAAAGTATTAAAGTATGATGGAGAGCCATTTACTCCTCTCTATCTTGTTAACGAGCTTAAGAAATATTTGTAGTAGGAGTTTTTTATGAGTGTAGTAGATGTAAAAAAATTTCAGGTTAATTTAAACCCAACTTGGTGTCCAGGTTGTGGTGACTATGGTTTGCTTAGAGGGTTACAACTGGCTTTGGCTAAGCTTGATCTCGATCCTTCGGAAGTTGTTATAGTTTCAGGTATAGGATGTTCCTCTAATTTACCCCATTTTATTAAAGCTTATGGCTATCATAGTCTACACGGTAGATCTCTACCAACTGCCCAAGGTATAAAAATGTCAAACCCAAATCTCACCGTTATAGCGGCAGGTGGTGATGGTGATGGATATGGTATAGGTGTTGGGCATCTTGTTCATGCTTGTAGAAGAAATTTGGATATTACGTATATCGTTATGAACAACCAAATATATGGTTTAACAACTGGACAGACATCTCCAACTAGTGATTTTGGTAGTAAGACAAAGTCTTCTCCTGATGGAAACTATGAATATCCTCTAAATCCTATTCTTTTAGCTATCGCTTCTGGGGCTACTTTTGTCGCTAGGACGTTTTCTGGTGAACCAGATCATATGTCTGAAATCATATGTAAGGCTATTCAGCATAAAGGGTTTGCATTGGTTGATGATATTTCTCCTTGTGTAACCTACAATAAGAAGAATACTTACCAGTGGCATAAAGAAAGACTTTATAAACTTGA
>JBKBIJ010000108.1:0-6994 GCA_046299455.1 Brevinematia bacterium
CCCCTATTTTATATTCTTACAGAATCATCTATCGTTATACGATTTCGCAACTCTTATCGGCATAGAATTTCGTACGGAAAATCTTTAAACATGAACCGTTTACCGTCGGCGAAATAAACCAGATAAACCAAAAAGACCAAATAATACGATCAATTTTCTCATAATAATTATTATAATAAAATTCTCGTAAAAATCGAAAAAATCCAAAATCAAATACTTAAATACCACCTTGAAGAGCTTTGATGTATAAAATTTTGTAGTAGTAATTAAATGTATCTCAAAAATCCTGCTTTCAAACCCAAAAGTGTTAAGACTATCCTTCTTTGAATAATTTGTGAAGAGGAATAGTCTACAAAATATTCTTTATTTCCTTTTATTTATCCGGTTATATATCTTTCATTCTTATAATACGGTATTGTTTCAAAATTCACAGAAACTTTCTAAGGTATATAACTTAAAGGAAAACTTCTATCTTTAGAAGTTACAAAAATATAAATATCATAATAAGAGTGCTTGTTTGAATAAGTGGTAAGGAGGGATGCAGAGGAATATAAACAAGTTTTTAATACAGTTTCTTTGCGAACTTGATATAGGTTTTACCAAAAATTTAAAATGAAAATATATTGGAGGTATTTATGGCAGACGTTATAGTTGAAGTCATTGGTAGAGAAATTCTTGATTCCAGGGGAAACCCTACTATTGAGGTTGACGTTATCCTTGATAGTGGAGTCATAGGTAGAGCTGCTGTTCCATCTGGAGCTTCAACAGGAGACAATGAAGCTGTTGAACTTAGAGATGGTGACAAAAGCAGGTATCTCGGCAAAGGTGTATTAAACGCTGTAAAAAATGTTAACGAAATCATAAAGAATGAAATCATTGGCATGTCTGTTTTTAACCAGGTTGAGATCGATAACAAACTTATTGCTTTGGACGGTACACCCAACAAATCAAAACTTGGAGCTAATGCAATTTTAGGTGTATCTTTAGCAGTAGCTAAAGCTGCATCTAACCTTCTTGAAATCCCTCTTTACAGGTATATTGGCGGAACTAATGCCAAAGTAATACCAACTCCTATGTGTAATGTTTTAAACGGTGGAAAGCATGCTGATAGTAACGTCGATTTTCAAGAATTCATGATAGTCCCAATAAACGCTAATTCGTTCAAAGAAGCCATAAGAATGGCAGCTGAAACATTTCATTCACTTAAGAAAGTTTTATCTTCAAAAGGTTTGTTTACTGGTGTTGGAGATGAAGGAGGTTTTGCACCAAATCTACAGTCTAACAGGCAAGCTATCGAAGTCATAATTGAAGCTATCGAAAAAGCAGGATATAAACCTGGCAAAGATATTGCCATAGCACTCGATCCAGCAGCAAGTGAATTCTTTGATTCCTCAAAAAAAGTATACGTTCTAAAAGGTGAAGGGAAAGAATTAACTTCAGAGAAAATGGTTGATCTCCTAGAGGATTGGGTTAATTCATATCCAATAATATCAATAGAAGACGGCATGTCAGAACATGACTGGGAGGGTTGGAAACTTCTAACAGATAGAATAGGTAATAAAGTACAACTTGTTGGAGATGATATATTTGTCACTAACCCAAAAATCTTAAGAGAAGGTATTACTAAAGGAATCGCTAACTCCATATTAATAAAACTTAACCAAATAGGAACACTCACAGAAACACTCGATACTATTGAATTAGCTAGAAGCGCAGGATATACCTATGTTATCTCTCATAGATCAGGTGAAACCGAGGATACAACTATAGCAGACTTAGCAGTAGCAACAAATTCAGGACAAATAAAAACAGGTTCTCTTTCAAGAACAGATAGACTCGCTAAGTACAATCAGTTGATAAGAATCGAAGAAGAATTAGGTCAATATGCAATATACAAGGGTATAAAATCATTTCAAGGACATATCTTTTAGGGGGAAACAATGTGTGCAAAAAACAAGCCTAATACTTCAGCACAAAAAAGATTCAAAATCACAGGATCAGGTAAAATACTTAGAAGACAATGTGGAATGAGGCACTTACTATCAGATAAATCAAGAAGAAGAAAAAGAAGGTTGAAAAAAGAACTCGAACTAACTTACGGCCAAGCTAAAAGATTAAAACAACTCATTTAATGCACTTTATATATCCATCAGAAAAAAGAAAATTCATCATTGGGGAATTCATCAAACTTGATTCCCCAACCATCATTATAACTACCAAAACTATATCAGATTCTTTTACAAGTTCACCACTTAAAATTATCTCTCATAAAAACCTCCACTACCTAAACACAAACACAGATAAATACAATTGCATAATACTAGACCCTGAGTTTTTCTACCCCATATCACCTCTGTTCAACAAAAAATACTTAAAAATATACGAATTCATTAAAAATGCAAATTTCAAAAATATCAATGTTTTTTCTTGTTCTCTTCCTTACAACACCTTAAAAACCTTTCTAAAAGAAATTGGATATCAAAACAAAAACATAAAAGTTATCTTTGAACTCAGCAAAAACATAAATGTCTACTTTTGCAATAACAAGATAGAAACCCTATTAAGCAAACTAGATATAGATGATAGAGAACTCATTATCTGTAAAAATGCAGAAGAAGCAAATACTCTCAAGGAATACTTAAATAGGCATAACAAACATACAAAAAATGTTCTTATTCTTGATAGAAACGATTTTGACATCAGAAAAACTATTATAGGTAGACTTAAAGCTAATAAAGGTATTTTGATAATTCCTAGAAATCTAAAGAACCTCATTAGAAACATTAACTTTTCATCTGTAAGCTACTTATCCATCCCTAACTCAATACAAAAATTTATACATGACATCGTATCACTCTCCTCTTACAGGTACAACCTTTTCGTATCATCTAAAGACGAAATAATATTTTTGAAAAGGATCAAAAAGAAACCAAATCTAAAAGAGGAATACATAAGTACTCTAAATTTTTTAGGATTTAGAGGTGACAAGACTAGATACCTGGAACGTTATCTTAGTTCGCACAAACAACAATATAACCTCACTAAAACAGGTTTATCTATGTTGGATAAGAAAGAAAAAATAATCTTTAGTTCTCTGGTGAACAGATATTTTAGATACGAAGATTGTGTAGATTTACTTATGGGTATAAACAATAAAATCCTATACAGATGTTTTGGGATAATGAGAGGACACACAAGAGATTACATAAGCCAGACCATAAACAATTTAGTTAACAATGGTAAACTTGGGTTTAAGTATTTCTTGTCTAACGGAAACATAGTTAAGAAAGTCTATTAGAGAACTTTATCTTTAATTTCTACCAAGAACTTCGTTGTACAGAAGTAATTACCACCTGCATGATGAATTAAAATGATATCTTTTTCTTCAAGTAACCAATGATCTGAGAAAAGTTCACTCTCAACTAAAGCTCTTCTAGCCTCGCCCATAACCATAGCATGGGTTTGTAATAGAACTATTGATTTTACTATAAATTCAACGTTTGCTATACAATCATCTATTATAGGTACCTTTGTAAACTTCCCTTCAGAATACAGTATATTAAACTTTTGAAATTTATCTACTTCTCTTCCAGACACTGATCCCACCTTTTTTACAATATCAATCATTTTAGCTGTCGGCGTGTTTAGAACAAATTCTCCAGACTTGTCTATTAGATCGAACGAAAACGAACTTCTATCGATCGAGATCATTACAAGAGGAGGATCTTTCTCTATAGGTGTTACCCATGCAATCGTCGAAACATTTTTGACATCACCATATCTAGTAGTCAACAGCTGAATATTACCTAAGTTGAATATTCTATTTGTTAGAGGTAGGGCTATCTCTTTTTTCATAGATATACCTCTCAATTACACTCTCTTTACTAATATTTCATCTATTATACCATACTCTTTTGCTTCTTCTGGTGCCATATAAAAATCCCTATCGGTATCTTTTCTTACTCTTTCTATAGGCTGGCCTGTATGTTTTGCCAATATTTCATTCAGAATATCTCGCATTCTTAGTATTTCTTTTGCTTGTATCTCAATATCAGTTGCTTGTCCTTGTGCACCACCAAGTGGCTGATGTATCATTATTCTTGAATGCGGTAGAGCAAACCTTTTACCTTTCGTCCCAGCTGACAACAATATAGCAGCCATAGAAGCTGCCTGTCCCAGGCATATCGTAACTACATCGGGTCTTATATATTGCATGGTATCATATATAGCAAGACCAGCAGTAACAAGACCACCAGGACTATTTATGTAGAAATGTATCTCTTTATCTGGATCTTCAGCCTCAAGAAAAAGAAGTTCAGCTACTATTATGTTTGCTACATCCTCCGTTATCTCAGAACCTAGTATTATTATCCTATCTTTAAGCAACCTCGAATAAAGATCATAAGCTCTTTCTCCCCTACCAGTATTCTCTATCACCATCGGTATTAAATATGAAGATAATTTCATCTAACCCTCCTAACTATTTACGTTTAGAAAATATACAAAAATTATTCTTCCCTTTCAAGTTAACAAAACACATCAACAAATTCTATAAAAATTGATTAAACTAAACAAAATTTTTGATAATATGCAATTAGATATGAAAAATCCTGTAATGTTACTAATTCTACTGATTTTGACTCTCTCTGCTTTTGCACAGACAAAATACTCAACATCGAATCCATCAAACATAATAATGTTTTCTAACTCACCAGGAATAATAGTATCAAAAACACCAGAAATAATAAACATAGATAAAGTCGATCTAAATAAATATATACTTGTCAGTGAATTTGAATCAATAAACGTAGTAGCAAAATCAAATATTCTAACAATAAATATAACCGGCAAAATAACTGCCCTATACCAAAACAAAAAACTAAAATGTAATAACCTAACAGTATTCGTAATAAACAACGAAGTAAGAGAAATCGTTGGAGAAGGCAACATAAAATTTGCAGATGGCAAGGATCTGTTTGAAGGAGAAAAATTTTTCTACAACATTAAAACAGGAAAGATTTCTTTATACAAAGCAAAAACAAAATTAGATGATCAATATTACTATGCTGATGTGATGAAACAAATATCACCAACAAAGTTCTTCTTCGAAAATGTATCATTCACTAAGAGTGATTTGATCTTCCCAACATACAAAATAAATGCATATAGAGTATGGTACTACAAAGGCGATTATCTATTATCTATAAACAACTTTTACCAGGTCGGAGCAGGGTCATTTCTCTATTTTCCAACGTACTTTGAAACATATAGATATACAGACATTTTTACAGATTTCGGTTTAGAAACTACAATAGGACTTTACATACAAAACACATTTTACCTAAGAAACTGGTTTGGCCAGAAATATATTCCTCAGGTAAAAATAAAATTTGATCACTACGAAAGATTAGGAGAATACATAGGACTTGAACTGCCAAACATAAACATTATCTCCAATTTATCCATAAACACAATTATAGATCTAGAATATGACAAAAAGTATGAAACCTCTGGAAACACAATAATAAATTACATAGACCAGTATGGCAAAAACGAGTATCTAGAATACAGAACATTTGGGTGGTATTATAAAATAAACGCAAAGTACACCGTAGGAGGTACTTCAATAAGTTTCTCATCCGAAGATCTTAACGATCCATTTCTACCATCAAAATTTTCATCAAGAAGAGAAAAATTCGATGTACAAAAATTTATCTTTCCATACGAAAACAGATTTTGGTCATTACCTAGCCCTAAGCAAGTAACTTCAAAGAAATTAAACCTATCTTACCAACATGGCATCTCATCATTCAATCTTGGCATAGATTGGATATACCAGTTAAGAAGTGGGATAAGTACTACAAATACGAATAACTTTGGGGTAGTAATTATAGAAAACAAAACAAACAAATATAACAACGATTACTACAGATACGAGCTACAAAGGATATCAGGTCCGTACATCTCATACTCGATAAACCCAGGTAACCTCTTTTCATTTTCATTAGAGGGAAAATACACAAATATTTCCACAAACTTTCAAACAAACATACAGAAGTCCATTACCAATGAAAAAGAATTAAAAAGAATATCCTTCGAAACAGAAATATTTATAATTACTACAAACTTCATAACAAACATAAGCTACCAAAATACCGAAACAAACTTAACAAACGGCACAAATTCTAATATTATAACAAATATAGTCGAGTCGATTACAACGAATTTACTAATAAATACAAACTTATTGAAACCACAAAAAGAATCTCAAAAACCCAGCTTAATTACTTCAACAACAAACATCTCTTCAACAAAATTGATAAGTTTTAACATTTCAACTTACGGCAGTGCTTCTATAACCCCAAATTCAACATTCAGAATAGAAGATGGTACACCATTAGAGGACACATTTAATCATAAGGAAAATATTGGAATAAATGCAAACCTTACAGCATTAGATAATACAATATCAATTTCATCTTCGCTAGGAATAAATAACAATGTAATATGGACAAGAACAGAAAACATACTTAGAAGAAAACAAGATGACCTAAATTCAATTGCAGCACTTAATTTAAACAACAGTTTACTCTTAAAAACGACTTTTCTAAATGAAACACTACTAAGAGTCGACCCCCAGGTTTCAATCTCACATAACATCTCATACAGACTAAACCGACCTAAGTTGTTAACCCCAGAAGAAGATCCTTATTTTGAGAACATCACATCCCATGGTATAAGATCAACATTTTTAATAAAACTTTTGGATCTATCGATGCTGTCTAACAGCGTATTAAACTTTTTAGGATTATCATCTATAACTATCTCTTCAGGAATAGGATATAATTTACTATACCTTAAAAACGAAGTAAAATACCTAAATACCCCATATTACTGGACAAACAAAATATCAAATCCTATATCAGTCAACATTTCACTTGGTCCAGTGTTAAATTACTCAATATCTTACATAATAAAAGCATCAAACGATAAC
>JBKBIJ010000109.1:0-6971 GCA_046299455.1 Brevinematia bacterium
ATACTTTACCTTAAAAAGAAGCACAAGTTTTTCTGAAAAACTACCTTACAAAATTATACACCAAAGCTTCTTAGAGGACTCAGTATTATATTAGTGTACAAAATCCAGAAATAACTTTTCTCTTGAACTCTACTACTCTAAAAGCAAAAATATAACTTTATTAAGCAAAACTATAAGATAGACATAAGTAAAATAAATAAAAGAGGAAGAAAAACATGTTCTATTATGTTGTTCTAGGTAAGAAATCGATTAAGATAAAAAATAATTTTCTTTCCTTAATAAGGGTAAATAAGAAAGAAGATATTTAAGGAGAGGAGCAGGATATAAGGAGAGGAAATAATCATGTAAAAAAGTAAATTATCTGGAAAGCGAGATATAAAAACAATAAAAATCAGATCTAAAATCTTTTTAACAGAAATTACTTAAAAGAGTTTCTAAAAAGGAGAATAAAGGATGACAGAAGTTTTGTTGGGTATAATAAGTTTAGTTCCATTTGTATTTATAGGCTTTGGAATATTGAAGACAAGGTTAAAAATACACTGGGTAACTTTGCTAGCGATGTTTATAACCTTAGGGCTATCGTTCCTTTGGAATAGAGATATCTACGTAACTTTAGGAGGGGTGTTTGAAGGATTTGTTATTGCAATTATCCCGATAATGTGGGTTATATTTGCTGCTGTTTTTACCTACTTTATAAGTATAAAGACTAAAGCAATTGATGAAATCAAAGATTTTCTCAACAATATAACAGATGATAAGAACATACAAGCAGTTTTGATAGCATTTTGTTTTGGAGGTTTTCTTGAGAGTGTTGCTGGGTTTGGCACAGCAGTTGCTATTCCTACAGGTATGTTAGTATCACTTGGTTTTAACCCGATTAAAGCTGCAACTATTTCATTGATCGCTAATTCAGTTCCGGTTGCTTTCGGCGCTCTGGGATTACCTGTAATAGTATTGAGTAACATAATAAAAGAACCACTAATGGAGATAACTAAATATGTAGCTTTACAACTCATACCTTTTTCATTGGTAATACCACTCGTTATAGTCTTAATTTCAAACGACGGATTTAAAAATGCATCAATATCTGTAAAAGACGCTTTGATAATAGGTTTTGTATTCACTTTAGTACAGACATTAGTAGCACTCTTTATAGGTCCAGAACTTGTAGCAGTATTAGGAAGTTCTATTTCTCTTTTGTCAGTTATTGTTATGAGTAAACTTTCTAAAGATAATAAGAATAAGAAATTGAAAAACATCTTTATTCCTATAATCAACTATGTAATACTTCTAATACTTATAATTGTCACAAGGGTATTCTTCAAAGAAACTCTAAATAGTTATCCTTTCACAATATCGTTTGATGTCATTGGTCATAAAATCAAGATAGAATATCTAACAACACCTGGAACACTTTTATTATTTTCATCGGTGATTGGTGCTTTGATTCAAGGAGCAACTCTTAAAACAATATTCTCTACTATTATTGAGACTTTAGATAGAATAAAATGGAGTATGCTGACAATAGTTAGCATAGTTATAATTGCCAAAGTTATGGGAAATACTGGTATGATAATAAGCACTGCAACACTTATTGCAGGTATTTCTGGCAAACTTTATCCACTTTTTGCACCTTTAGTTGGTGCTATTGGTACATTTATAACGGGTAGTGATACAAGTTCAAACATACTATTTGGTACTCTTCAAAAAGAAACTGCTAAAAACCTAGGGTTTAATCAAGTATGGATAGCATCATCCAATACCTCAGGAGCAACAGCAGGCAAAATGATATCGCCACAAAGTATAGCAGTAGCTTCCTCAGCAGTAGGATTACAAGGATTCGAAAAACAAATAATATCTACCACATTACCAATATGTCTAGTATACTCTTTAGTGTTAGGTATTTATATCATCATAGTTAGTTTCATTTTGTAAATATTAAGAAATATAAAACTACCACCCTTAAGATAAATTAGCATTATAATCAAAGCACAATACTTTGTAAGAAAAATTTCCAAATGGTAAAGAAAAAATAAACTCCTAACAAAAGTATTTATATCTATCTATTTATCAGAAAATTATTAAATATGATACCATCATCATTAGAGGGAAAATCATTAAGCCAAAGTAATATTTCCCCATTTAAGCGTGTCCAAGATGTACAATAGTAAATTGGATAAATCTTTAAAAAGTCCTATTGATTCATATCGCATCAAGGAACTGAAATTCCAAAAAATTATGGAACAGAAATGAGGATGTTTTAAAAACACTTTCTTACTTAAAAGTTTTCAAAAGTATAACTAAGAAAGAGAATAACTCTTTGAAAAGCTCGTTGATCAAAAAACCACTTTGTAAGTTATAGAGCAGAAGTACTAGTTGTCCAAATAAGTTGTTGAGAGAAAGAAAAAGATGTCCGAGAAATTTAATCTTTGACACAGTCTCAGTAAAAATTTATATAAAGATACTGTCTCTTAATAGACTTCAAAATGTTATTGTAGTAAAAGATTCAAAAATTTCCAGAGTTAGATTTCTAGGAAAAGCATAGATCTATATGCCAAATTTTTTAAACAATCCCAATTTGAATTTCAAATAAAAAACGTTTATATTTTTATTAGTAGATTTTTATAGTGTTATCATGAAAGCAAACATAGCTTTTCCTAAGGGAATAGATCCTATAATGTTAGCTGGTGTTAATGATGTTAATATAAGGCTCATTGAAAGTAATTTTAAAGTTAAAGTGTATCTTACAGATTCATCGTTTGTTGTAGTAGGAGATGAAGAAAACGTAAAGTTGGTCAGAAAAGTAATAAATTCAATGATGGAACTCGTGAATAATGATAAAATTGTCTCAGATGATGATATGAACATAATAATAAGGCAGTTTAAGTACCAAGAGCGTAATGATATAGATCTTGATAACTTGCTTTTAAAAGGTGTAGTTGTATCTAAGAAAAATAAAGTGATAAGACCCAAGACTAAAGGTCAAGTTGAGTATATGAGAGCAATAGAAGAAAACGATATAGTATTTGGAATAGGACCAGCAGGCACAGGCAAAACCTATTTGGCAACAGCAATGGCATTAAATTATCTCCACAGAAATCTCGTTTTGAGGATAATACTTACAAGACCAGCTGTTGAAGCTGGAGAAAACCTGGGTTTTTTGCCTGGTAACTTGGAGGAAAAAGTAAATCCCTATCTTAGACCTTTGTATGACTCATTGTTTGATATGCTTGGTCCAGAAGAATACTTCACGCTTATGGAGAGAAACGTAATAGAAATAGCTCCCTTGGCGTTCATGAGAGGGAGGACAATAAATAACTCGTTTATAATACTAGATGAAGCACAAAATACAACAAAAGAGCAAATGAAAATGTTTTTAACGAGGTTAGGATTCGGTTCAAAAATGGTAATAACTGGAGATGTAACTCAAAGTGATCTACCAAAGAACAAACAATCTGGTCTATTGCATGCTGAAAAACTGTTTAGCAATGTAGAAGGAATAAAAATAGTGCATCTTTTGAAAGAAGATATAGTAAGACACGACTTAGTTAAGAAAATAATAGAATTGTATGAGAAAGAGGAAAGCGAAGAATGAGCATTTAGACGATATAATAACAATAGATGGACCAGTCGGTGTAGGTAAAAGCACAGTTGCCAAAATAATCTCAGAGAAACTAGGATATACCTACCTGGACACAGGAGCAATGTATAGAGCCTTTTCCCTCAAAATAATTAGAGAAAAAATACCTATAGATGATGTTCAAAAAATATCGAGTTTGTTTACCAGAACCAAGATATCTTTTGATGGTAACAGAGTTTTCTTAGATGGAGAAGATGTATCTTCCTTAATAAGGACAAGGGAAATAGAAGAAATTGTATCTAGTATATCCTCTATACCAGAAGTGAGAAGATATATGGTATCATTACAAAGAGAAATAGCTTCCAAAGGTAAAGTTATAATGGAAGGAAGAGATTGCGGAACAGTTGTTTCTCCTAATGCTAGGTATAAGTTTTACCTTGATGCTTCAGTAGAAGAGAGAGCAAGAAGAAGATTGCTTGATAAGAAGTACCAAAACCAAAATTTAACTTTGGAAGAAGTAATGAAAATGATAGAAATTAGAGATAATATGGATAAAACCAGAAAAGATTCTCCTCTTACAGTACCAAAAGACGCAATAGTAATAAATACAGATGGATTAAATGTTAACGATGTTGTCAATGCAATCATAGAATTTATAACATCTTACAAAAACACTAGTGTCTAACAATAGTCTTGAAAGTACTAAATTGAAACTGCTTTGGTGAAGAAAATCTGAGAAGAGCTATAAACAAATATCAAGAATTTTCCAAAAGTTAGAATTATCCACCAAAATCCCAAAAATTATTACATAAGATGTGCTAAATCTAAAAAACTCCTAAAACATCTCATCACTCCAAGAAAATCACTTTTCTTAAGAAGTTAATAATAAAAAAGCATCATAAGGTTAATCTTTAGAATAAATCGTAATGAGAAACGAGAAAAAAGAAATCCAATAAATTGGACTTTTCATACCACCTCAAGGTTATAAGAAGGTTAAAATTCTATAAAAAGTAATATTATTTATCTAAAAATCACAGAATGCAAAATCACAATCCATAGTTGAACTAAAATATTACCGCAGTAAAAGATGAATATACTATTTCGTTGAGTTAGCACAAAGATTATTTTAGGAGACGCCGCATAGTCTTTTATATTTCTCGAAGTTGTTTATTACATCTTGTCTAAATTTTTCAAGAAGTTCTGGTTTTTTAATTAGTCCAGAGAATCTCTTTTGCTTTGATAGAAATTCTTCTATTGGTTTTAACTGTTTGGGATTTAATGGACTCCATTTGTATACACCATTTTCGTATTCAATTAATGGCCAGTAACCTGTTTCGACTGCAGATTTAGATAATTGTACAGCATCGTCGGTTGATGTTCCCCATCCAGGTACACACGGAGTAATAGAAAGTATGAAAGTTGGTCCTTCTGTTAGGAGGGCTTTTTGTATTTTATTGATGAGGTCATTCCAATAGTATATACTAACCGTTGCAGCATAAGGTATATTGTGAGCTACAGCTATTGCAAAGAGATCTTTTCTTGGCTGTAGTTTACCAGGTATAACTTTGCCAAATGGAGCAGTTGTAGTATTAGCAAAAAGTGGCGTTGCACTACTTCTTTGATACCCTGTGTTCATATAAGCTTGGTTATCATAAGCAATGTATAAAATATTGTGTCCTCTTTCGAGTGCACCTGATAAACTTTGAAGACCAATATCATAGCTTCCACCATCACCACCAATAGCAACAAATTTTATTTTTCTGTCGTGGTTTAGTTTACCCTTAGATTTTAAAACGTAGTATGCTTTTTCTACACCTGATATTGTAGCAGCAGCATTTTCAAAAGCATTATGTATCCATGGGTATTTCCATGAACTCTCGGGATAAACACTCGTGGTAACTTCAAGACAACCTGTAGCATTGGAAATAACTAGATCCATACCAAGCTCTTGTGCAGCAATAGATAACTCCCTAACAAATACAGCCACACCGCAACCAGCACACATCCTATGTCCTTTCGTAAACTTAATGTCCATTCCTGCAATCTGTTTTAGATTAATAGCCATAATTACCTCCTATTTTACAAAAAAATCTGGGTTTAACCCAACATAAACTAACTGTCCACTTATACCTTCCTTAAGAGAGTACTTTGCATGATCATAGATCTCAAATACATCTTCATCAGTGATATCTCTACCACCTAATCCATATACATAATTATTAGCTAAAAGTTGCTTTTTCATACCGAATAAACCGGATGTAATATCTTGATATAGTGGTGAACCTGTTGTTCCAAAGGAGAGTGCTCTATCTAGAACAGCTATGAATTTAGCAGATGGTATCAGTTTAACAAATTCACCTATTACAAAAGGTCTGTAAATCCTAACATTTATACTTCCTACCTTATTCCCTTTCTCTCTAAGCTTGTTAACAATATGCTTTACAGTTCCAGAAGTAGAATTCATCGATACAAAAACAATCTCAGCATCTTCAGTTTTATATCCTTCGAATAAATCAAATTTGACTCCAGTGCTTTGATAGAACTTTTCGAAAACCTCTTTTATCACTTCTACAGAGTTTTCCATAGCTTTCTGTACACTTACCCTAAATTCAAAGTAATGTGATGGCATAGCCCATTCTCCCACAGATATTGGATTTTCAAAATCAAGTAGTGTATAAGGATATCTATTTGAGCCAACAAATTCCTTTACAAACTCATCTTCAAATACATCAACAGCTTCAACACAGTGGCTCGTGATAAAGCCATCCTGATTAACTGCTACAGGCAAAAACACTCTTGGATCTTCTGCTATTCTGAAAGCTAGGATGTTGTTATAATATACATCTTGCGGGTTTTCTGAAAACATCATTATCCATCCTAAATCCCTCATAGCCATGGCATCTGAATGATCGCAATGGATATTAAGCGGCCCTGAAATTGCTCTATTTACCAAATTCATAACGATTGGCAATCTCATCGAAGATGCTATAGCAACTATCTCCCACATAAAAGCTAATCCTTGGGAGGAAGTTGCTGTACTTGCTCTTGCACCAGAAGCTGCAGCACCAACAGCTGCGCTCATTGCACTGTGCTCTGATTCTACCTGAATCATCTCTGTCTTTACAATACCATCGGAAACAAATTGCGCATATTCTTGGACAATAGGAGTTTGAGGTGTGATAGGATATGCTGCAACAACGTCAAGATCAACTTGTCTCATTGCCTCAGCAGCAGCTTGAGCACCAGTTAAAGATTTTCTTATCTTTCTTAAATTTACCATAGATACCTCCCTAATCTCCCTCAGAAACCATATCAATTGCATTCCTTGGACAAACATTAGCACAAATACCACAACCTTTACAGTAATCGTAATCAAATCCTAACATCTTAC
>JBKBIJ010000110.1:0-6969 GCA_046299455.1 Brevinematia bacterium
GTCTACAAATTTAGAGGTTTAGTGTTAATAGAAATAGAAAGAGTATAAGTACAAACGAGATTTTTGAAACGAATTTTGTTTTTAAGTGCTATACAATCTCTTAGCTATGTTATTTAAAACCTTCAGGTTATAAATTGGTATTTTCGGGCATCCAAGTAGAAAAGTAATATTTTTGAAACATTATTAGTTTAGAAAAGTACCTTTACAATGTGTCTATTTCACAACTTCTTAAAAATGATATTTTTCTAAAGCTATTAAGATTAGGATTTTTCTATAAATTTAAGTGCAAGCTATTCTTCCTTAGAAATTATTTAGACAGGTGCCTTATTGTGGTATTTTTGTTATATAATTTCCTAAGAGTGGTATTTTTAGAACGATAAGACTCTTTAAGTAGTTAAAGAATTCTTCGGAGGTATTTTTAAAAACATTTAAAAAAGTAATATTTCTGAAAAATTCTCCCTTAAAAGGTTATTAAAGATATGGGAATTTTGTCCTAAGAGAATGAAAAAAGAAAAATAACATAACTTCTTGGGAATGGTAATTTCTTTGAGTAATAGAGCTTTTTTAAAGGGTTATATAATTTCTTAGATTCGTTTTTGTAAGACTTTAAATAGGAAAGTAATATTTTTAACATTCTCATTTTGCAAAATAAAACCTAAACTAAAGTTATTAAGATATGTCAAGGATAGGGATTTCTATCCCTTTAACTGCGGCAATTTTTGAAGTTTGGTAGTTTTATACTTTTTAGGATTTGCTTGCTGATAGAAAAGTATTTTTAAGGGGATGTCGAATTTTTAAGCGATATTTTCAGACATCCTTAAATAGGAGAGTAGTATTTTCGAGACTTCCCTTAGTGGGAAAGTGATAATGATGAATTTTGTTTTCGTAAAGAAGGTTTTTGAAATAGTATCTACTTTATATATCTTGAAATATTTTATGTAAATTTATGGGAAATGTGTATGTAAAGTGGGCAATTTTTGGTATAGATATTTATGGATTTATATATCTTCTTATTATAGTTGATGTTGATAATGCTTTGGTATAAGGTATATATTTAGTTATTGTGTTGATGGAATTTTTAGAGAGTAAGTTTCTTGGTACTATAAAGAAATTCGGCCTTATTCAAGGTGGAGATAGAATAGTAGTTGGTTTTTCTGGTGGTGTCGATTCTACAGTGCTGTTACATTTGCTAAACAAATTTAAAGGTTTGCTTGGGATAGAACTACTAGCGGTGCATGTTAATCATCTTATTAGGGAAACTGCTAATAGAGATGAAAATTTTTGTATAAATTTCTGCATGGAGAGAGGTATAGAAATATTAGTTTTTAGAAAAGATGTTAGGGAATTTTCCAAGGTTAATAAATTATCTTTGGAAGAAAGTGGTAGAATAGTTAGATATTCATTTTTCAACAAAGTTTTGAATGAAAGAAGTTTTAACAAAATTGCTACAGCCCATCACCTAGATGATAACATCGAGACGTTTTTCTTCAGACTGTTCAAAGGTACTTCTTTAAAAGGACTTAGTTGTATAAGACCTAAGGTTGGTAATGTGGTTAGACCACTTATTGAGTCTACTAGATCTGAAATAATTGATTACTCGAGATCGCAAGGAATAAATTTTGTAATCGATGAAACGAATTATGATTTATCTTTTCCAAGAAATTACATTAGGAATATTGTTATCCCATCTTTTGAAGCTAAATTCCCTAATTTTAGAGAAAAAGTGAGTTTTCTCATGGAGGACATTTGGAGCTTAGAAAAGTTTATTAGAAGGATTTCTTTTCGTATTTTCAGAAAATACGTGTATTTTAGTGAGGGTAGTGTTTATGTTGACTTTGCAAAACTTAGGATGTACAACAAATTTATTTCTAAAGAGGTTTTTAAAAATGTTTTAAGGAAAGTAGGAGTCAAGATAAGTAGGAAGATTATTGATACTGTTTTTTCAAGTTTTGATGGTAAAGGAAATAAGAAATTGATTGAATTCGGAGATGTTGAAGTTATCCAAGAATATAATTTTGTTAGAGTATCTAAGAAAAATATCAATACTTCTCAAAATCTTAGAGAATTTTATGTTTCAGGAATAAAAGTAGTATCTGAGTTTGATGTGGATGTTTGGATTGATGATATTTATGTAGACTCAAGTTTTATAAGAGAGTCGAAATTGAGTAGTACCAAAGGGTATATGTTTATTTCCATAGGTAATCCTAAACAGATACTAATTAGACATAGGAGAAATGGAGATTTTCTAGAGATTGGTTCTGGCAAAAAAAAGGTAAAGGATATACTTATTGATGATAAAGTTCCTTCACGTATCAGAAATAATATTGCTATCGTGGACATTGATGGTGAAGTTGCTGGTATATTCTACGGCAAGATAAGGGTTTCAAGTAAGTTTCTTCTTAGTGAGGGAAATAGAAAGGTTCTTAAGATTAAGTTCAGGGGAGTACCATGATTACTTTGACTTTTATATCGAAAGCAATCATCTGAGATTGTACAATTTTGGAATTTTTTTTACCAACTTTTTGAATTTTTAGTGGTAGTAAGGGCATGATGTTTTTTCCTATTACTTCACTTTCCTGCAAAGATAAAACTTCTATAAAGCTAAGATTAAGCCAAATAAGTCTGTTGAACCTGTCCAAGATAGCTATTGGTATAGGAAGATTTTTTAAAATACTCTCAAAATTTATTTCTAAGCCAGAAATATCGTTACTCTGTATATACTTGAGTTCCTTTTTTGAAATTACGTCAATACTAAAATTACTAAAGTTTAGTATTGGAAACAATTCGTTTTCTATTTCATTTTGATTTAACGATGAAATATTGTAAACTTTGGTTTCATTAAGGATTTTTGATGGATCATCTATCCCTAAGTTCATCAATGCTATGATGTCTTTTGTTCTAGTATATCCTATCATTTCTGATTCATTCTCCAAGAGTAATATTGAGCTCTTCAATCTGTAAAGGTAATTTATTACTTCCTTTATTGTGATCATAATATTATTATGGTAAAAGGGTTTTAATTTTTTCTTCTATCTCCATAAGCTGAGATGTTATTTGTGCGTCTATTGTTGTAGTATCTGTTTCTATTATACATCCACCTTCTTCTACAAAAGGATCTTCAATGAATTTTATGTTACCACCTTCTTCTATGATCTTTAAAAACTCTTCTTTGTGATTAACTGTTACGTTGATATCAGATGGATTTACCCTTATTATAAAGTTCGTTTTACCAGCTAGTTTTGATAAAGCATACTTTATTTGTCTTACCACAATATCCTTTTCGTTTTCTCTTATTTCCTTTAGTATTTTTTTTACAATCTCGAGTGCCATTTCTACAACTTCTCTTTCAGATTTATTGATAATTTCCATTCTTCTATCTGCTATATATGAGGTCATTTCTCTAAGTCTATTTGATAGTATTTTTATTTCTTCCTTACCTTGATTAAATCCCTCTTCTAATCCTTGTTTGAATCCTTTTTCGTATGCTTCTTTCTTTATTTTTTCTGCCTCGATTCTTGCTTCATTTATTATTGTTTCATACTCTTTCTTACCTTCGTTAATTATTCTCTCTTTTTCTCTTTCCATTTCCTTAATGTTTAGGTTTTTTTCATCCATTAAAGATTTGATTTTGTTGAATGCTACTTTTTCTGCTTCTTCTATTATTTTGGATGCTTTTTCATTTGCTTCTTCTAAGATACTTTCCTCAAGTTTCATTAGTTCTTCCTTTTTTGTTTCTATTTCTTGGTTAATTCTCTCAAGTTCTTTCTGTAACTCAGATAGTTTTTTCTCTTCTTCGGAAATTTTTTCTTCTATCTTTTTCCTAAAGAATTTGGGTGTTTCAAGTCTAAATTCTTCTTCATCTAACGTGTAGTCTCCTTCTTTCAACTTTCTTTTAACTGATAAATTGATTTGTTTATCTTTTTCCATAACCATATTTTATAAAATCGGTATAATCTCATCAAAGAAAACAAAAAATAACCACATCTGAAACTGTGTTAAAAATTTAGTTTTCTAAGTTCCTTCTTACTACAATCTTCCTTACAACTTATTAAGTTATGTTAGAGATTTTGTCAAAAAGTTGAATTTCTTTATACTCTTTCTTCTACATTCTTACTCATAACTTAACAACTTATTCAGACAGTTGCCCTTAGAATATTGTGTCAAAAATCTAATTCTATTTCTTTCATCTATCCCTTTATAAACTACTTTATAGTATTCATGTTTCGTAGATTCTAAAGAAAAGTAATTTCTTGTATTGATATGGGAGTAATATTCATAAGTTTGGTAACATTTATGTAAGAGTCCTTGGTGTTAACAAGAAGAATATAAGTACAAACTAAATTTTTGAAACGTTCTCAGTAGTATAGTATTTATGTTCCATAACTTCTAAGGAAAGGTTGTTTCTTTTATTTGATTTTCTCTTAAGGGTTTTCTATAAGTTTAGAATACCTAAATTTTTGGGTTTCTCTCTAAAACAAAGTTTGAGGCTATCAATAATAGTAGTGTATTAGAGTTTTTCAAAATCTAGTCTATTATCTATTACCTATCTTTACTACGGTTTATTCATATAAACTCTCTTATGGTATCTTTGTTCCATAACTTCTAAGAAGGTAGTTTCTTGGAGCAATGTGTATAGAAATCCTGTGTAAATTTGGTACATCTATGTAAGAATTCTTTAAATGATAATAGAGGAGGTATGGCTACGGTTTAGATTGCTAAGATACTTACTTCACTTAAGTAAGGTTGTGCAAAAATCTCGTTTCTTAAGTCTCTTTCTTCTTTAACGTCCTTACATTCTGTTAAGTAACTTCTAAGAATTGTAGTTTCTTAAAGTGATAGAATGAGGTACTAGATTTTTTGTGTTGGTAGTTATTTTTTGGGGATACTTTTTTCGAGAATTTGATAATTTATGTTTTCATTTTTAAATTTGTTATAATAGAGTTTATGATAAGTAAGGGATTTAGTGGGTTAAAGGTTTTCACAGCTGGTATTCCGTTATCAACACCTCATCCTCAAACAATGTACAAAGGTATTGACAGATTGCTGGAGTTAGGACTTGATGGGATAGAAATAGAATTTGTTCATGGTGTTAGGACGAGTAATGATGAGATGATTAATATAGGTGAGTATGGTAGAAAGAAAGGAATAAATTTTACAGCCCATGCACCGTATTATATTAACTTGAATGCAAAAGAAAAAGAGAAATATATAAAAAGTAAAGAACATATAAAACGGACGGTTATTGCTCTTGAGAAGGCAGGTGGGTGGAGTGTTGCTTTTCATCCTGCTTTTTATTTGAGTGATGAGCCAAAATTGGTGTTAGATAGGGTTATCAAAGCTTTAGAAGAAATAAACGATGAATTAAAAGAACTAGGGCATAAGTTCAATGTTTGGATTAGACCTGAAACGATGGGAAAGCCTTCGCAATTTGGATCACTTGAAGAAGTAATTGAAGTGTCAAAATGCTTTGATAATGTTATGCCATGCATTGATTTTTCACATCTTTTTGCTAGGAGTATTGGAAATTACAATACAGAAGAAGAAATCTTTGGAATTTTTGAATACATTTCTAAGGAGTTAGGAGATCATTCTTTGAAGAATATGCATATTCATCTAAGTGGGATAGAATATGGAAACAAAGGTGAAAAATTTCATAATACTTTTGCTGAAACAAGGTTTAATTACAAAGCGGTTATAAAAGCTATCAAGTATTTTGGTGTTGAAGGTGTTGTTGTGTGTGAAAGTTCAAATGTTGAGGATGATGCTTTGATTATTAAAAATATCTATGACTCCGAAAATTTGTAGAGGAGTTTGAATATGGCAGCTGATATGCGAATGAAGAAAATACCTATTGAAGAATTGAAGCCAGGGATGGTGTTCAGTAGGACTGTTTTTGGTGATAATTATGAGATAATTGCTGAAGCTAATGTTCCTCTCACAGCTAAGGATATAGATAGACTTAAGAAAAAAGGTGTAAAGTTTGTTGAGACAGCTGGTGAGGTCAAGGAAATTGTGAAGATCAAGGAAGATAGTGTAGTTGATGATGTTCTTGAGATTGATACAAGAAAATTAGATTCTTTCCATAAATCATTAGTCAGTACTGTTGAATCAATATATATTAACTACAAAGTATCCAAAGAGATTGTGCCAGACAAAGTCCAAGGTGTCGTTGATTCTATTTTAGAAAAAGTCAAAGAAGTCAAGAACAAAAATGTTTTTATAAACCTTGTACATACTTCTGATATTTCGAAATACATCCCTTCTCATGCAGTTAATACTACTATACTTGGTCTACTCTTAGGTATGGAGATGGGATTACCTGAACAGAGACTTAGGATGCTAGCTACTGGTCTTATTCTCATGGATATTGGTATGATTTACATACCAATGGCAATACTCGAAAGAGAATCAAAGTTAACACCTGAGGAGTATAACAAAATAAGGACTCATACAGTTTTAGGATATAAAGCAGTTGTTCAAGAAAATAACTTTTCTTCTGAAGTTGGTCGAGTGTGTCTCGAACATCACGAAAGATGGGATGGTACTGGGTATCCAAGGAAATTAGAAAAACTTCAGATCTCAGAGTATGCGAGAATTGCTGGTATCGTTGATACCTATGAAGCAATGATAAGGAAGAGAGTTTATAGAGATAAGATGATGTCATTTGAAGCAATGAAAACTATACTTGCTGAGGGTAGTACCAAGTTTGATCCAGACATACTTAAAGTCTTCATTAGTATGATGTCTATCTATCCTATAGAACTATAACAGAAAAGGATACGCTTAAATAATCTATCTTCAAAAGTATAGCTACGTTGTATTGTGGTTCAGTCAAGTTTTGTGACGAAAATTTGTGATTTTTATTTGTGATCAGTCACTACGATATCACTGTTACAATAAGACCCGGAAAGAACCTCGGTCAGTTAACTTAGATACCTTAAAATACCTAAAAATTAATGTAAGGTATTA
>JBKBIJ010000111.1:0-6956 GCA_046299455.1 Brevinematia bacterium
GGTAAAAGTGAAATTGTCAAAAGTAATTACGATAATGTGTTTAGGATCATAGATGTAGGTTATGAAATTGATAGAGATAAGGTGTATTCTGCTGGAGTTAATTTGTTGGTTGAAATATCAAAGGTCTTTTTGGATAGGAAAGATTATGAGAAGGTTATTATTTACAATAAGTGGTTCGTAAATAAGTTTCCTAAGGGTAAAGAAGTATATCAAAATCTCGGGTATTACTATAATTTGTGGGGGATAGATCTGATGAATGCTGGTTATTTAGAGAAATCTGTTAAAGTATTTGAGGAGGGAATAAAGGATTTACCAAACGATAATGTTCTCAAGCAGAATTGTTCTATTGCTTATGCTAAGCTTTCGCAAATGTCTTTTGAGAAAGGTGATTTTGAAAACTCTGTTTTGTTTGTAAATAGAGCTATAGAACTTAACTCTTCAAAACAGCTTGATGAACTTAGAAAAAATATCTTTATAGGATGGGCTAGGTACTTAGCTTTCTCTGAGGAGAATTTTAATAAGGCTAAAGAGGTTTGTGAGAATGGATTTAGAATTTATCCAAATGAAATTCAGCTTAAGAAAATTTATGATTATGTTATGAAAAAAATAAAAGGCTAGTAGAATGGATATACTATTAGCTTTGAGATCATATGTATTTGGTGCCATAGAGATCTCTTTGATGTGGTTTATAGTTTATAAGACTCTCGAATTTTTGAAGAAAACTAAGGCTAGTGCGATAATAAATGGGATTTTGGTTTTTGTCGTTATAGGTGTATTGTCGAAGATTTTAAAGTTGGAGGTTATATCTTGGTTTTTTGATGCCGTTATAAATTATTCAGTTCTTATTCTTATTATTATTTTTAGAGAAGAGATAAGGGATATTTTACTTCATCTAGGGTCTTTAAGAATACTTGATAAGAGAAAAGCAAGGGAAAAGCAGTATGTTCATGAACTTAAGGAATTGATTGAAGCTATAAATGTGATGTCTGAAAAAAAGATAGGGGCTTTAATAGTACTTGAGAGAAGAGTACCTTTGGGTGTTTATGCAAACACTGGAATACAGTTTAATACGAGTATTTCTAAGGATAAGATTTTGGGAGTATTTAGTAAAAATTCTCTGTTTCACGATGGTGCTATGATAATAAGAGGTTTAAAAATAGTTGCAGTTGGTTGTGTTTTGCCTATAGGTCCCCTTCCTCCTGATTTACCAACTGACAAAATATCAAAAAGGCTTGGTACAAGACATAGGGCAGGTTATGGTATATCAAGAGAGACCGATGCAGTAGCCATAATAGTTTCAGAAGAAACAGGTAAGATATCTATAGCAATGGACTTTTACTTTAACTATGATGTTGATCTAGAGGTAGTAGAAGATGTCGTTAAAAACTACTTTGAGAAATTTGCTAGATAGAATCTTGGAAAATTTTGCATTGAAAGTTATTTCACTTGTAATATCTGTACTTTTGTGGTTATATATAAAGGGCTTAACAAGTGTTAGTTATGATTTTTACATACCAATAAACTACGTTGGATTGCCAATTGATAAAATTATAGTCAATCAGTCGATGTTGCCTAATTACGTTATGGTTAAAATAAAAGGTGAAAAGAATGAAGTTTCGAAGCTATTTGATGTGCCAAAGAATTCATTTTATGCACTGGTAGATTTATCTAAAACAAATTCTGGAAGTAAGTACAGGGTAAATGTGACGTTACCAGAAATTGTAAAGACGTTAGATATTCAGATATACCCAAGTGAGGTATTTGTGGATGTTGATGAAATTGTTGAAACAAATATACCAGTTACAGTAAGGAACTCTGAGGATTATGTTGTGATTCCAGAAACAGTGAAAGTTAGAACAATTTCTAGGAACTTAAAAAATATCTCTAAAATTGAATTAGAGGTTGACTTAAGTAAGAAGGTTGATAAAATAGTTTTGCAAGGATATCAATTCCTTACATTTATTCCTGATGTTGTAACTGTAAGTAACACTAATATAATTCGTGGAAATTAAGGACTGGAAAATTGGATTTTTGGCACATCCTTTCTAAACTATGAGATATATTTTGTTTTTGTTTATAATAAGGTTATGAAAGAATGTGCTATTATATCATTACCGCCAATAAGTTTAGGTAATTTGCTTTGTCTATCTGAAGGTAGGAGTTTTCATGAAATATACGTTGGTGGTAGATTTAAGATCATCGATTGGTTGGTAGGTAATTTCGAAAGAGTTGGTGTTGAAGATTTTATTATAATAACTAATGATGTTTCTATTGAGAAATACCTTAATGTGGCTTGGGATAATTTGAGAGTAGTTGTACTTGTTAAGAAAGATGAAAATTTTAGGTTTGGGTTTTCAAATTTTAGTGTAAGTGGGTATGTTGTTCAAGACTCAAATTTAGGGGAGTCTTTTTTTGATTTGGAGAATTTTTTATACCAAAATTATAGAAAGGTATTGTATTCTTTTGGATATCCTATATGGTTTCCTATAGAGGATTATTTTGATGAATTTAGGAACTTTTCGATAGGTTTGTTGTATTCTAAGGTAGGTGGTTACCAGTACTATCATACATGTATTTTTTCTCAGAGATATTTTTCAGAGCTTTTGGAAGCTATAAAAAACGAAACGTTTAATACTCTTATCCAAACTTATAAAACTAATAATTCTCATGAAGTTAGGCATTTCTTATTTTTCCCGTTTTCAAATTTAAAGGAGTATTTTAGAATGAGTTTGAGTATACTAGATCAGAAGATAATAAACGAGTTTGAAGTTATTTTTGGAAAGTATCCTATAAGGAACAAATCGCAATTCTTTTATCCTGCAACTATTGGTAGGAACGGGAGATTTATAAATTCTCTTATAGGAGATGGATCTTTGGTTGATGGGCTCATTGAAAATAGCATAATATGCCCTAATGTAAAGATAGAAAAGGGTACAAAAGTCAGGAATGCAATAATATATCCAGGTAATTGGATAGGTAAAAATGTTGAGATTAACAACGTAATAATAGATGAGGTTAATCTAAGTTTGAGATTCCCTAATATCGCAGATGATTGTGTTTTGGGTGGTAAAGGGTTGGGTGCACCGAATGTTAAGTATCCATCTATAATGAATTTTGATGCTACATTGATAGGTAAAAATGTTATCTTACCTAAAAAAACACAAGTAAGTTTAAATGCGTATGTACCTTCAGATATTGATATAGGTAAGCTGAAATTAGGTAGATATATAAAAAGTAGTACATCTTTTTAGGAGGAAGGAAATGAAACAAATAATTCCTGCTATGGATATATATGATGGTAAAGTTGTGAGGTTAACGAGGGGAGATTTTTCTCAGAGAACAGAATATTCAGATAATCCGCTAGAGCTTGTAAAATTTTTCAAGTCCGGGGGGGTCAATAGAATTCATTTGGTGGATCTTGAAGGTGCAAAATCTGGTCAGGTGAAGATACTAGATTTGGTAAGAAGTATAAAGTCGAGTTTTAGTGATGTTATGGTCCAATTTGGTGGTGGTATAAGGTCGTATGAGATAGCTAGAAGTGTTTTGGAAGCGGGGGCTGATTTTATAGTTATTGGTACAATGTTTTTTGAGAAACCTGAAGAGTTTCAGAAAATTCTGAATGATTTTAGAGAAAAAGTTATACTTTCTTTGGATATCAACGTGGATAAAGTAGTTATACGGGGATGGCAGTTGGACAGCCAGCTAACTGTAGAAGAATCTTTTGGTAAAGCTATTAGAATGGGTGTTTTGAGGATAATGTCGACTGATGTATCAAGAGATGGCACTTTATTGGGCCCTAACGTAACTTTCATATCGTCTTTGGTTGATACACTTAAAAGAAAGTACTTTGATGTAGTGATTGATGAAGTGATGAACTTGGATTCTGTTAAGAGTATAGTAAACGAAGGTTTAGAGGTTCTCACAAGAAGTGTCAACAGTTTTATAGATACTTTGAAGAGCCCTTATTCAGGTAATTACGAAGTTAGAAAAAAGATAGAAGAGTACGATGAAAACATTGCAAAGTACAAAGAAGTAATGAAAATTAGTATACCTTGGGATATGGTGTTCAAGAAGTACCCAAAGCCGTTTTTAATAATATCTGGTGGTATTTCAAGTGATAGTGATATTGAAGAGATATTTAGGATCGATGACTCGTTTATAGAAGGGGTTATTGTAGGTAAGAGTATATATGAAGGTAGGTTGTCATTATTTAGTGATTTAAAAACTTTTTAGTAGGTTATGGAAGTTATAACTAGTTTAGAAAAAATTCCTAGGATGAGTAGTGCGGCGATATCGATAGGTGTATTTGATGGAGTACATATAGGGCATAGAAAAATACTCAAAAGCATGATAGACGAATTTGGTGATTCTAGTAAAGATAGAAGGTATTTATGTGTGTTTACCTTTCAGAATCACCCTGAATGGCTTAAGAATAGGACGATATCACCAAAATTGATTTCCCCGCCTTATTACAAACTTGAGGTGTTTGAAAGGGAATTTAATTTGGATAAAACTTTTTTGGTAAGGTTTTCACCGGCTTTTCAGAAAATGTCAGCTGAGGAGTTTTTGGATTTGCTTTTGTCAAAGGTTAGTAATCTTAGCATATTTGTTGGTTATAACTTTAGGTTTGGGTATGGGGCTCAAGGGGATGTTGATTTTCTAATGAGAAATGCTACAAGGTTTGGATACAAGCTTTTTGTTGCTGATGTGGTTACCTATTCAGGAATAAAGGTGAGTAGTACTAAGATAAGGGAGCTTATTCGTAGTGGTGATATTGAATTAGTAAACGATCTACTCCAAAGAAGGTTTTTTATAGAAAGTAAGGTTATAAAGGGTAAAGGTTTAGGTAGAGAAATAGGTTTTCCAACTGCAAATATAAGAAGCAGATTTCAGGTTTATCCTCCTCCTGGTGTTTATGCTACTGTTACTGAAATTGATGGTAAAAAGTATAGAAGTGTAACACATGTTGGAAGTTCAATATCGTTTGGAGGTGACCCATTTGATGTAGAAACGCATATAATAGGTTTTAGTGAAAATATATATAACAAAAGGATAAGAGTTCATTTTCATAAGTACCTAGGAGAAACAAAGTTTGTGAGTTCTTTAAAAGATTTGGCTAGTATTATAAAAGAATATATCGAGATGTGGAGTAGTGAGGAAGTAATGTTATGATAGATTTGGAAAGAAGGTTTGTTGAGGATTGTAAGGTATTGGATATATCTCCACTTGGTAAGTATTTTGAGGTTATTTTGGAGTCTAAATATATATCGAAGTATATTAAACCTGGGCAGTTTGTAAATGTTTTAGTTAAAAATGTTTTTTTTAGAAGGCCTTTTACTCTCTTTAACAAGGATAAAAACTCATTTTCTATACTGGTTAAAGTTGTTGGTAGAGGTACTGAGGAGATTTCAAATATGAAGAGTGGGCAGTTTTTGAATGTCTTAGGTCCTTTGGGAAATTCTATTTTTGACTTTGATTTACATCATTCTGAATCGATTGATTTGGTTGCTGGAGGTGTTGGAATAGCTAATATGATTTCAGTTGCGAAACTCTTTAAAACCTCTAACAGAAAAGTTAGATTGTTTTGGGGAGTAAAAACTAAAGCTGAGTATTTCGAAAAAGATTTTGAATACTTTGACGAAATCAATGTATCTTCGGAGGATGGTTCTATAGGTGAGAAAGGATTTGTAACAGAGATTTTGGCCAAGAGATATACTGGTAATAAAATTTATTCTTGTGGACCGATTCAAATGATAAAGTCTATTTCAGCGTTATCCGGATTGATACCACTTAGTAATGTTGTATGTTCGCTTGAAAGTGTTATGGGGTGTGGAATAGGTGTATGTTATGGATGTAGCATTGGTAGTCCCCAGAGTGGTTATAAATTAGTGTGTAAAGATGGACCTAACTTCTTACTTAGCGAAATAAAGGATTTTATATAATTTTTTTAATCATTTGAGACTAAAGATAGTTCAAAAATTTCATAAACTTACTTTGTATTCTATACTTTCCTTCAAAAGTTTGATTTTAGAGATCTTTGTGTCTTTTACGGAAGTAATATTACGAATATTTCAAAAGTTATTACTTTTTCTGCTTAAAAGTGCTCAAAAAACACGTTTAGATAATCCTTTGAAAAGGACTTTCTCTAAAGGAAACTACAAATATTACTTTCCTACTTAAAAGTGTTCAAATTGTATTTAAGAAATAAGATAACATATCATACGTGTCAAGGGTCCTTAAGGATGTAAGGGTTCAAATTGTATTTTAGAAATAAGATAACCCTTTGAAAAGATTTCATATACTTTTCTCCTGCATTGGGTGGGTAGTGTTTTTATCCTTTATGTTATGTTTAAGGAGATAGAGTTTGTTAAAGAAGTTTGGGAATAGAGATAGGTAATGGTGAGGATGAATTTGATGAATAAGTTTGATGTTATACCGATTGGAGAAAGAAATTTTGTAGATGTTTTAGATTTATTGTGTTTTGGTTTGTGTAGATGGTTTAAGTTTTATGTTGAATGAGGTTTTGTTTTGTTGATATAGATTTTCGTTTTATAAATAATAATTACGTTTGGAGTGAATTTATGATAAGTTTAGTTGTTGGGATGCAATGGGGGGATGAAGGTAAGGCAAAGGTTATTGATCTTCTTGCTTCGGAATATGATTATGTTGTTAGGTATCAAGGTGGTGCTAATGCTGGTCATACTGTTGTAGTAGAAGATAAGAAATTTATATTCCACCTTCTCCCATCGGGTCTCATGAACCCTAAAGCTACTGTTGTTGTAGGTAATGGTGTTGTAATTGATATTGATCAACTTTTTGATGAGATTAGTAGCCTTGAAAGTCTTGGATTCCCTGTTAAGAATAGGGTTATAATAAGTGATAAAGCTCATGTTGTTATGGAGTACCATAAGATAATAGATTCTCTTAGAGAAAGTAAATCATCTAGGAAGATAGGT
>JBKBIJ010000112.1:0-6929 GCA_046299455.1 Brevinematia bacterium
TAAAGTTGT
The DNA here is from genome assembly GCA_046299455.1 of Brevinematia bacterium. GTDB lineage: Bacteria > Spirochaetota > Brevinematia > DTOW01 > DTOW01 > SKYB106. The sequence continues at coordinate 10 of JBKBIJ010000112.1, forward strand.
AAAAATAGCCCATAAGTACGGATTTACAACAGTTTATGGGCATTTGATGTCAATTTATGTGTCTGAAGGTAGTTATGTTAGAAAAGGACAGATAATTGGAACTGTGGGTATGTCTGGAAGAGCAACAGGATACCATTTACACTATGAAGTCAGAATAGGAACTGAGTTTGTGGATCCTATGCCTTATTTATCTATAAGATTATTTTAGTTAGTTAAGTTTATTATCTCCTAAATTCTTTCCAAATTTTCTTTATTGTGTCGCATATGTATTCTACTTGTTTAATTGATAAGTCTGGGTATATTGGTAATGAAACTATTTCGTTAAAAACTCTTTCTGATGTTGGAAAATCCGAGATATTTAGGTTAAGTAAGTCTTTGTATTTGGAGAATCTATATACAGGAGTGAAATGTACGCTTGTGCCAATTCCATTTTCCGATAAGAGGAATATAAATTTATTTCTATCTATTCTCCATGTTTCTAATTTTAGTCTTATTACAAAAAGGTGGTAAGAATGTTTTGAATTCTCCCGAATTTTGGGAAGTTTTATACCTTCGATATCGCTGAGTAGTTCTTGGTAGGTATTCCATACTTCTTCTCTTTTTTTCTGGTATTTTTCGAAGTTTTTTATTTGTGCTATGCCTATTGCTGCTAGGATATCGGGAAAGTTGTATTTGAAACCTATTTCTGTTATGTCGTAGAAAGGGGTATTTTGTTGGTATCTTTTCCATGCTTCTTTATCCATTCCATGAAGGTATGTTTTTGAAATTTTTTCCATTACATGATCGTTGTGAGATGAAATTAGACCTCCTTCGCCAGTTTGTAGTGTTTTTGTTGCATAGAAACTGAATACGGAGGCATCAACACACATCTTTTGTGTGTTACCTACTTTTATTCCTTTATATTCTGTCCCAAATCCATGTGCAGCATCTTCGATTAAAATTAGGTTATAGGATTTTGCTAAAGATGTAATTTTATCAACATCATAGGGATTTCCACCGTAATATGTAGGAACTATTGCTTTTGTATCTTTATCTATTTTTCTTTCGCAGTCCGAGGGTGAGATCGTTAGGTATTCATCTTCAATATCTGTGATTACAGGTTTTATACCAGAAAGTATGGCCATTTCTAAAGGAGATATAAACGTTATAGCTGGTATTAATATTTTGCTGTTCTTGAGATTAAAAGCATCGAAAAGAAGATGTAGTCCTGCTGTACATGATGAAACAAGTTTCAAATTGTTTTCACTGATACCAATATATTTTGAAAGTAACTCTGTGAACTCTTTATTTCTTATACCAATTGTGAGCCAACCTGTTTTTAGGGTTTTGAAAATTTCAATATATTCTCTTAAAGTAATGGGTGGTTTGTAGAAAGGTATCTTCATATTATTTTTTTGTATCAACTGAAAGACTTACTTCAGTAGCTCCTCCTATTCTAACTCTATCCATAACTTCAATAACAGTTTGATATGATATATCTTTATCTCCCCTTATAATAACTGGAACATTAGGATCTCTTATAGTTATCTTCCTTATAGTAGGAGATATGTCTTCTAGGGAAATCGGATAATCGTTGAGAAACAATTTATTGTCTTTTGTTATAGTTATTATCACTTGTGTTTTAGGTTGAAAATCTGATATTACAGATTTTGGGAGATTAACATTTATCGAAGAAGTCTTTATTATAGTTGAGGTGAGCATAAAAAATATTGTTAAAAGGAACATTACATCTATCAAAGGAGTAGGTTCTATACCAACTTTTAGTTGTATTCTGCTTGATCTATTTAGCTTCATGGGATTATTATACATAATTAGTTTTAGTTGATTCAAATATGGGGCTTATTCTCTACCATGTTCTTCCTAAAGATTATTTAGATTCTTTTATGTTATTTTGGTTTATATAAAATAAGGTAATTTCTTTGAGTCATGCTCATTTTAAGGATTATCGAATTCTTAGCGTTATTTTGTACACATTTAATGGGAAAGTTAATATTTCCGAAACATCTTCCCCAAGAGTTTAGAATTTATATATTTCCCAATATAGGATTTCCTTTTATAGGTTTTTTTAAAATTGCAAAGAAATTGAATTTTCTATTACCATTTCACATAGAAGGTATGAGTATGAGGAGTGTTATAGTTGATGTGGTTTTAGGATTTATATTTTTGGTTTTAGTAGCATTTACTTATTTTCAGAACTACAAGTATAACGATAATTCCAAGGATTGGCTTAACCATGATTACAGTTTAGGTCTTTTGAAATCTGTTACTACTAATACAGTTTTGATGACGGAAGGTGGTGATAATCAAGTTTTTGGTCTTGCTTATTTCCAGATGGTTGAGTTTAAGAGGCCAGACGTAGTGTGTTATGATCAAAAAGGTAATGTTTTTAAAAGGATTTATGGTGATTTGAGGTATTTACCTTTTCAGAATCTACAACTTAGGATGGATATAGTAGATTATAACATAATTAATGGTAAGGAGCCGTTTTACAGAAGTGAATTAGGTACAAAAGGGGAACCTGAGTTTGAGGATTACAAACTTAAGGATGAAATAGTTAAAAAGAATGTTTACATGACTTGGACCGGTAAGGAGCTTTGGAAGTATGGTGATTACTATTATAAGCAATATGGAATGATGTATAAGGTTAGTGATTCTAAGTATTTTATTGTTGATAAACTTAAAGAATATAAATCGTTGCCAATTGATTATTTGAAATCCGTTTATAGATCTATACTTATACCTAATATCAATGCGCAAAAGGTATTTGAGGTTGCGAGAGTTTTGGAATATGAGGGGTATGTTAGATTTGAATCTAATAAAATATTTTCTAAGAAAGAATTTGTGTATACTGGGGGTAAAGAGGGAAAGCTTCTTTTTAATAGCATTGTCAAAAGGGTTATTTATGAAAGGGCACTAACTGGGCTCAATATAGATCTTGTTTCTTTTAATAGCTTGCTACAGGAAGTTAATCAAAGGGCATATAAAATTTTTGACATTATTTTTCCCCAAGTTTTGGATATTTTATCTAAAGAAGGATATATTTCAGTAAGGGGTGGAAGAGCATTTTTTGTGAAAGATTATCAGCATCCTAATAATTTGGATACTATGGATTATTACGATTACTACAAGCAAAGATGGGTTGATGTTCCTGTATCTGTTTGGTGGGATTATCTTACGAAAGAGATAGCTTCTTCTTTCAATTATTCTCTCGCCAAGTATTATTTTGATAAAATTTCTGAATATGAAAGTGTTATTAATATAGTTGAACCTGATGTAAAGAGTAATCTGATTAGCAGAATTCAAGAGTATAAAGACATCATACCCAAATATGTCGAGGAAGCTACCAAGTATGGTAGAGATATGGCACCAATATTGTTTAATAGTTCTATGTTATATTATCAATTATCGAAGTATTATTTAGGTCAGAATAATAGAGAATACTCTAGGGAATATTTTGCTAAAGCTTTGGATTTACTTAGGGAAGCAATGAGAGTGGATATGTATGCTTCTTATGCTTTTATAAGGTTTGGTGTTATGATGTTTGAATATTTGAATTTATTTGATCTTCCAGACGAAGAAGCGAAGTATCTTGATGAGGTAAAGATGTATATGGATAGCCTTATAAGGAACTTAAGTTATAGAAAGCAGTATGGTGGTGATCCCAAGAAAGCTCCAGAGTATAATGATCTAATTTCAATCAAGAATATTGCAGATAGATTTAAGTCTGTTCCGAAGTCTAATATAATACAGTATGAAAATTTATTGAATTCAAGCGATAAATCCCAAAAGGCCCAAATATATCTTCAGTTAGTTAATATGTATCTTTCTAGGTTTTCAGGTGTTGATATTAGTATGCTCAACAAAGCTAAGGATGCTATGAAAAAGTATATAGAGTTTAGTGTTAATAGAGATCTCACGTTCTACATAACAGTTGTTAATTTCTATATATCTTTGAGGGATTTCGAAAATGCTTACAAATATTCAGTTGAAGGGGTTAGTAGGTTGAAGGATAATAAATATTTATATTTTATGGTAGCCTTCTCTTCGGATAATTTAGGAAAAAGAGAAGAAGCTTTAAAGTATTATTCCTTGTTTGTTGATAATTGGACTGGTGGTGAATCTCAAGAGTATAAGTATGCTTTACAGAGAATAGGGGAATTGAAAAAGTAAGGAGGATTTTATGACAAATAGTTTGAGAGGATATTTTGTATTTTTAGTTTTGTTTATTTTGCTAGTTATTGTTTTGGCCATATTACAGTTGGTACCTTCAACTTCCCTTGAGCCATCTTATAGGTATAAATATAGATACGAAAAGTTTGTAAAGCTTCTTAGTGATGAGGAGAGAAAACTTTTTTTTGAAAAGAATTACAAAGATTGTGCTTCTTCACTTGATAAGAGGATGGTGCAGGATGAAAAACTTAGGAAGAAAATTTTAGAAATAAAAGAATATGAATCGATAGAAACATTTCCTACTGAGCTTATGCTTGAGTATTTTGGATACTATATGTACAGAGAGGTCTTGAAGTATAATCCTAATTATAAGTTTGAGTAGGGGGTAGTATGCCTAAAGGTAAGGAATTTAATTGGAAAAAATTTTGGTCTACTGTTGTTATAGTTTTTATTGCTGTGGTTTTTACGGTTTCAATATTTATATCTTACGGTGGTAGAGATGGTATAGCAAGTGAAATGGAAGTTATAGCATATGTTAATGGTAAACCTGTTGAGTTTTATGCTAATTCTCCAGTCATAAGAGAATATCAAAGGCTTAGAGATACGTATAAAACTAGGACTAAAGAAGAACTTCTAAGGAAAGCTGTACAAAATGTAATTGGGGGAATGCTATTAGATGATTTTTCGAGGGAAAATGGATTTGATATGTCTGAAGAGTTTATAGATAAAGTTACAGTTGATAACATTTATGCACTTACAAGAAAGTCTGATTTTTCTTCTTCTGATCTAAAGTTGGCTAGGTTAAATATGGAATCTTTTTTAAAATCGTCGTATTTGCCCTCAAAAGTAGATTCGTTTGTTGGTAGGATTATCAAAAAATCACAACCGGGGTTCTTTTTGTTTAAGTCCCTTGATGATATAAAAATATCACTTGATATTGTTGAGTTTGACGAATTAAATTTCATTAGGATCAATGAACTTATGAATAATGTTAAAGATGTTGAGAGTTTTTATATATCAAATTACAGAGATATTTCTTTGGATGCTAAAATTCCTATAGTTGTCCAGAAGTATGTGTTTAGCGATAGGAAATCAGCGTATTCGTTTATTTCAAATGACGGAAATACATTTGAGAGTAATTTTATTATTTCTTTAGATCCTGAGAAAAATAGAAATATTGTTTCTAGCCTTCCTGATGATGTGTCAAGCCTTTCAAAACCTTTTTTTGAAAATAGAAAATATGTAGTTTATAAAGTTGTTTCGATAAATCCTTTTGTTAATTTACCGCAAAAAGTTAAAGATTACATCTCTCTTAAGTATTCAACCTTGAATTATCTTTATCTTAATTCTAAGTATGCTGAAAAAATAAAGATTACATTGGATAATATTAAAAGCTTGTTACTTAAGGGTGATATTGATGGATTGAATAAGATAGCTGGTGTAAAGGTCTATAGAACGGGTCCTTTCAGTGTAATTAAAGCTTTAACAGAGTATATACCTGATACTAAAGGGGAGGTAATCTCTTTGCCTAGAGGAGTCTATAATGTTTCTTCGATGGTTTCATGGTTTTATAAAAATATTGGAGATATTGATATTTTGGATGTAGGACAAAATACTAAAATAGTTTACAAGGTCTTAGATAAGAAAGTTCAGCCTTCTAAGGTTTCGGAAGTTGTTGATAAGATATTCTCTTCATACCAATTTCTCTATCAAGAAGTAATATATTCTGAATGGAATAAGACGTTGGAAAAAAATGCAAATGTACAAATAAAGGATATTTCTGATTTTGCAAAAGAGTTATAGCTATCATGTATCTATTAATGATAACCATTTTATTCTTATTTTTAAGTCTTTGAGTGCAAACTTTGATATTCCTTTTCTCTTCATTTTTGTTAAATCTATGTTTATTGTTTCCAAGTGTTTTGTGTTTGGTGGTATTTGTATTTTTATCTCTTCCATTACAGTCATATATCCTGTTCCGTCGCATCTATAGCAATTCCTGTTTGATCCGTAACATACATTGCATACTGCTTTAGCAGGTAACTTTATCGTTAGCGTTGCTCCTTCATGTATTTCTTGATCTATAAGGTATACAACTAAATCTTCACCAAGTTCTTCTAAGATGTCTTCTCTCGAAAATTTTTTAGATAGGTCGAATCCTGCTCTTGATATATTTACTAAAGATGTTTTATATTCTATTCTGTTTTGATCAATTATGTTTTTATAGTTATGATTTGTGACAGAATTGATCTTTTTTCTTGATAGGTATTCTTTATCGTAAGTTTCTTTCAGAGTTGGGTTAGATAGGACTTTGTAGGCTTCAATTATCATTTTGAAATCTTTTTTATCTTCCTTACTCACATCTGGGTGGTATTTCTTAGCAAGTTGCCTAAAAGCACTTTTTATTTTTTCACTGGAAGACCCAAATTCTATTCCTAGTATCTCGTAGTAGTCTTTGAAATTATCATTATTTCTCATACTATAATTTTAGGTAATGAAAATTACCTAAATCAAATCTTTCAGTTGTTTTTATTCAGAATATCACTAGACTAATAACTATCCTAAATCATTAATCATCATAACATTTCCTAAATATCTTAATTCCCTTATTAAGAAATGATGAATCAAAAATATATTTTCACTTCTTCCTTATTTCTCTCCTATTCCCCAAAGTTTACTCATATAGACTATCTTTTGGTACTTCTTTTTTATAACTTCTAAAAGGTAGTAATATTTTTGAATTGACTTTC
>JBKBIJ010000113.1:0-6897 GCA_046299455.1 Brevinematia bacterium
TTTGGTCTTTGGGTAGCTGTTTAGCTGAGGTTAGTAATTTTCTGTAGATCAGGTGGTTGAGTGTTTTTAAGAGGAGTAGGGTCAATATTTATTGCTTTGGGGTATGTTTGGGTTTACCTCTTTTTGATGTTTTGGGGTAATTTGGGGAAAAACAATTGGGTTAGTTTGTAAATGTAGGAAGCATCTAAGTTAGCCATTCCAATAAGGAAAAATCAAAACCTTACTATTTAGCTATTTTTGAAACACCCTCATAAAATGAATTAGATTTGTATCTAAAATCAGATTTTTTATGTCCTTCTTTTTTTGTATTACTTCCTTACAGCTTATTCAGAGAAGTTATGTCAAGAATCCAATCTTCTAATTATTTCTCATATCTTTCCTAAAGTCTATTCAAATAGGCTATCCTGCGGTATTTCTGTTTTAATAAACTTCTTAAGAAAGTTAGTTTCTTGGATCAACGAACCTTTTTAAATGGTTATCCAAATTTCTGAGCCTCTTTTAGTTTTTTAATTTGATTTTCCTAGAGGTTTTCTATAGATTTAGAACTTCTATCATACTCCTTACAGCTTATTTGGATGGGTTCTCTTGTTATGGTATTTCAGTTTCATAATTTCTTAAGATTAGTGTTTTCTTTTAGCGATTGACTTCTTTAAGTGTTGAAGTAACATTATTGTATTTTTGTTCTATAACTTCTAAATAAAGGTAGTTTCTTAGAGTAATAAACTCTTTTTAAGTGTTTATCCAGTTTTTCTTAGCGGTATTTTTTAGACTTTTGAGTAGGGAAGTAATATTTTTGACACATCTTCTTGCATGTTCTTGACAAAGTTTCTTATATTTGGTTGTTAGGTTTATGTATCTTTTGATTTTAGGGTAGAATAAGTTTAGAAGTGATATTTTAAAGCGTTATTTTGGATAGTTATACTGAATATACCTAAAGAGAAAGGGGTAGGTAATTTTTGATGCAACTTTGGATATGGAGTGTTTTTATAAAGCATTGTAAAGTGAATTTTAGTTTTTTAGTAAAATTTTATTCTTGATTTTAATTAACTTTTCATTTCTTCTTTGTAATAACTTATGATTGAGGCAATTTTTTCTATTTCTGGTGTAAAGAGTGAGATTTTGTCTTTATTTTTAAGATAGTTTGAAATTTCTATGAACATCTGAAAGATGTTTTTAAACTTGAATGTTATGATATAAAAGGGTATTTTTAGTAGATCTTTAAGCAATATTAAGAGTGGTTTTTTTGAAAAGAAGTATTTGAAAGAAGGTATGGAAGTGCTATGTTCTGATAGATTTGTTTCTATTTCGAAGTCGGCTATTTTATCTAAGATGAAATCTTTTGCTGATATTATTATGCATCCACTACTCCAAGCTCTCATACCAAACTCTATCAAAGATATGTTAGTTGGTGTTTCTGTTATGAAACCTCCTATTGAGTTAAATAGGTTTTTGTTGTATATTCCTAAGAAATTATTTGGTGTTAGGCTTGCTGGGTTTTTTGCGTTATTTAGTATTATCCAGTCAAGTATGTCGTTTGATATACTTATCTTTACTGTTTCTGTTATTCTTTTCCCTTGCGATATGATAGTTGGGGTTATACATAGTAATGTAGGTTCAGATGAAAATAAATCTCTTACGGTTTTTGTGTTGAGTAATGATATTCTGTAATTAACTGTCATGACTACTACAATTGGTGCACTTGCAAGTGAGATAGCAGTATTAACTGCTTCGGATATTGAAATGTCCTTGTTGGGTATTATCACTCTAGCTTTACTTAAAACGTCACCAATATCAGTAAGTTCTGTTTTAGATGTATCTACGTACATAATTTCTATGTTTGAGATGTTGTTGAAGAATGTTATTGTGTCTTCTACTCTATTTTTGAAAGCGTAAAGACTCCTTTTCCCTACATACGCAATAGTTAACGAATACTTTTTCGAATGTTCTTTGTCAATTCTATTTGTTATGTCAACGAAATCAGGCATAATACTTTAGAATTTTCGGATGTCGTTTCAAACTTCTAAACTACTAGAAAAATGAAAGTAGATCATAGATGTTTTCTACTTTATTAACTTCGATGTCTATTTTTTGGTCTTGTATTTTGTTACCTTTAGGTAAGATTACCTTCTTAACTCCTATTCTTTTTAGTTCGTTTATTCTAATATCAGGCCAGAATATAGGTCTAACCTCTCCTCCCAAACCTAATTCACCAAAAACTGCCATATCTTTTGGTATTGATTTGTTTTTAAGGCTTGATAGTATGGAGAACGCTATAGCTAAATCTGTTGCTGTTTCTTTAACATCAAAACCTGTGGTTATATTTAGGTATATATCGTAGTTTGATAGTTTTGTGTCTAGGTATTTATCTAGAATTGCTGATATCATATATAGTCGATTTATGTCTATTCCATCTGCTGTTCTTCTTGCAAATCCAAACTGTGTTACATTTACAAGTGATTGTACTTCAACAACTATGCATTTTACGCCTTCAATAACAGGACATAAAACACTTCCTACCAGTGATGGTTCATCACTAACTATGACTGATAAATCCTCTACATCCTCTAATCCATTACTTGTAAGGTTGTATATAGATATACCGTTTGTGGGGCCGAATCTGTTTTTTGTAGTTCTAAGTATTCTATGATTATCTTTTTTATCTTTGTCAACAACAATAATAGTATCAACTACATGTTCTATTGTTTTAGGTCCTGCTATCATTCCTTCTTTATTTATATGTCCTATTAGAAATGTTATTATGTTTGTATACTTAGCAATTTCTGTAAGTTTTGATGATGTCTCCCTAACTTGTGTTATGCTACCAGGTGAGGATAAAAATTTATCTGAATAAATGTTTTGTATGGAATCTACTATTAGGAATTTGTATTCTTTTGACAATACTATATCGACGATTTTCTCAAGGTTTACTTCAGGGAAAAGAAATATTTCCTCTTCTTTTACACCAAGTCTTGTAGCTCTAAGTTTTATTTGTTCGTTTGATTCTTCGCTGTTAACGTATAAAACTTTACCAAGTTTTGATAGATTCTTGGCAATCTGCAACATTAAGGTTGATTTACCGATACCTGGTTCTCCTGCTAAAAGTATAACTTGTCCTTGTACCAAACCTCCGTTCATCATTTCATCTAATTGCTTTAATCCTGTTTTTATTCTTGATTCCTCTAAAACTGGTATACTAGATATTTTTTTAGGGAATGTTTTTTCATTTATTATGATGTCCCTTGAGTATTTTTTCTCGATTAGTTCCTCTTCTGCAAATGTATTCCATTCGCCACAAGATGGGCATTTACCTAACCATTTGCTAGACTCATAACCACATACTTGGCAAACAAATATTGTCTTACTTTTACCCATAGTTTAGATTTTATCAAATTTCATTTTCCAAATACCTATATGATCTTTTTCGTAAACTGCTCTCCTAAGCTTTTCTTTATCTGATTCTTGAATGGTTTTTGCCAGTATATAGCAAAACTGACCTGTTTTGTCCTTCTTAATTACAGCATCCTCTATTTTTCTTATATCTACCTTATCTCTAAACTTCTCAGCAAGTAATATACACCATTTACCTCTTTGATCTAAACTTATAACAAGTTCTTCAAACTCTTTAAATTCCTCTTCGGTAAAATGGATATTGTTCCTATGTATAAATGTAAAAATTTCATTTAAGGAAGATAATGATTTTATCTTATCTATAAGGCTTTCTTTCATGGTCTTATTTTAAAGTATTTTACCCCAAGTTAAAAATTTAGAATAGAATGTATTAAAGACATGATTACTCCCAAAAACTAATTTCAGAATTTTTAGATTTTTCACTTTTATAATGCTTTAATGTTAAGATGTTTTATAGAACCATTAAAAAATCTGTGCAAAAATTCGATTTGTTTTACCTATTTTCTTTTGTTTCTTCCTAAAACCTGTTTTGAATGATTTCCCTTGTGTTACTTTTGTTTTATTACCTTTAAAGAAGGATGTCTTTCTGGATGACATGCATTTTTTGATATTATCCAACTTCTTAGATATACTTTAGTATACTTATTACTCTAAGTGAGTAAAATGATAACTAATTTCATTACTTTTCTTATTAACGCGAAGAACTATTATGTAGATGCGCTAAAATTATGTATAACTTCTACTATCACTACAAAAATGTCTTTCTTTAGAATTTATGAAACAAGCTACTATAGGAGCAATTGATTGAATAAGTTATAATGGGCAAATAGAATAAAGAAACTATTAAGAAATAAGTTTAAATACTTTTATATACTTTTTGGGTTATATTTATCTAGTTTTATAATTTTTGTTGATTTTACTGAAACGTTTGTTATACATTCTTTTTATGTATAGTAGATCTATATATTGGTTTAAAAGGGATTTGAGGATAGACGATAATAGAGCTTTTTATAATGCTTGTATTAGTTCTTTGGAGTTGATTCCTGTTTTCGTTTTTATTCCTCAGCTGATTGAGAAGTTCAAAGCTTATGATCAAAGGGTTGGTTTTATAGTGGATTGTATATCCAAGCTTACTTATGATATAAGAAATATTGGAGGAGAGCTTTACTGTTTTTATGAAGATCCTGAAAATGTATTTGAAAGAATTATAGATAAATATAAGCCCCAAGCTTTGTTTACTAGTAAATCTTTTTCTTGGACAGGGGAGGAAATAGAAACTAAGGTAGAAAAAATTTGCATTAGAAAAGGAGTGAAGTTCCATTCTATAACTGATAGTTTTTTGTCTAGAATTCAGGAAATACCGTATAAGAAAGTTTTTACTCCCTTTTTTAAAGAATGGTATAGAAGACTTGATTTAGACATTTCGGAGATACCTAAAAACGTTGTTGTACCTAAGTTAGAAGAAGATAACATTTATTCGTTGTTACGTAAGATAAAATATCTTCCTAACGATTTCTGGAAAATAGATTATTTATGGTACAGAATGAGAAACTTTGATTTTGCAAACTATGATAAAACAAGAAATAGTCTGGACATAGATGGTAGTTCTAAGCTTTCTCCTTATATTAGGTTTGGTGTGATATCACTTAGAAAGATTTATAATACGGTTTGTAAGGAACTTGGTGAAGAAAGCCAGTTTGTAAAAGAGCTTGCATGGAGAGAGTTTTGGTATCATATAAAGTTTAATTTCCCAGAATTCAATAATTTTGAGTTTCAAGAGGGTAGAAGAAATATTAATTGGGAGAATAGAGATGAGTTTATAGAGGCATTCTTTGAGGCAAGAACTGGATATCCAATAGTAGATGCTGCAATAATTCAACTTAAAACCGAAAAATGGTTGCATAACCGCGCAAGAATGATAGTTGCGAATTTCTTAACAAAAGATTTATTGGTGGATTGGAGAATAGGTGAAAGATTTTTTATGGAACATCTAATCGATTATGATGAGGTAGTTAATGTTGGTAATTGGCAGTGGAATGCTTCGGTTGGTCCTGATCCGAAACCGTTAAGAATTTTTAATCCAATAATTCAAGCTCAAAAATTCGATCCCTTTGCTAATTATATAAAAAAGTATCTTCCGGAACTTAAAAACATACCTTACAACTATCTACATGACCCCCTTAGCTTCGATCTACCTTATCATAAACCCATTGTAAATCACTTTGAAAGAGTGAAATTAGTAAAAAGATTATATTCATGATTTGAAAATAGGTAAATTCCTATCTATGCGATATATTCTTTTGGGTGTTTAATTTTATTCTAGATTCTTAATTTCCCCATTTGCTTAATTTATCCTTTTATTTTCTTACTTCATATACGTAATCGTGAATATATTGTATCCTACTTCATTTCGTTCAAATACTTATCTTTTACTACATTACTTATATCTCCTTTCTATCGACTAATTCTCTAAGGGATAATATTCTTTAGCTGCTTATAGATTTGGTAGGTTTTGGTGCATAATTAATCCTGTGAAAGAATACCACAAAAGAGACTGGCCTAAATACAACAAAGCATTAGTCCAAAAAAAACCCATAACCCTGTGGATATCCAAAAAAGACATCTTTTTATGACTCTTCAATAAACCAAAAAAAGAAAGGAAGACCAGAAAAACAGCAACGTAGCCACAAAAACTACACTCATAGTTAAAGCTGTCTTAAACTGGATAACAGAAGTACAGAAAACTTTCTAAAATCCCTTTTTGACATCCTAAAATTAAACCTTTCAATCCAAGATCATACCACCATATCTCGAAGGGGTAGAAAGCTAAATATGCACCTACCAAAGACCAGTTCAAAAAACATACACCTTGTTATAGAGAGAACTGGGATAAGGGTATATGGGGATGGGGAGTGGAAAGCCTTCAAGCATGGTAGGGAGAAGAAAACCGAATGGATAAAAGTGCACTTAGGAGTAGATGCCCATACAGGACAGATACGGGCTGTAGAGATAACTGATGATAAGGTTTATGACAGAGATATGGTTAAGAACTTGTTAAAGTAAGTGGGAAAGGATGTATCACTTGTAATTTGAGATGTGGATTATGTTACAAGGGAAGTTTATGATAGTATAAGGGGGTATAATCCCTATGCTAAGGTAGTCATACCAACAAGTAAGAATGGTTTAATATTGCATGGTAAGGTTAAGGATGATTATATACATACAAAGTAAAATATATCCTATTAGTATAGTTGCTCTTATTATGATATTTTTTTGAAATAATTTCTAAGAGCAAGTGATATCTTTTAAGTGATATTCCTAAGAATCTTCTTTAAATCTAGCTAATCTTTGGGAGAGTTACATTTGTTAATTTGGGGAATATGGTTTAAGACATGGAGTTTCCTTGAAGGACAGAGATCTAATTAAGAGATTATCTAAATTTTTAGAAACATTTTTTAACACATTTAAGTGAAGAGTAGAAGTTTAAAA
>JBKBIJ010000114.1:0-6815 GCA_046299455.1 Brevinematia bacterium
GGAGTAGTGAAAATAAGTTTTCTAAATAAAGTATTCGTAGAAACTCCGGAGTTTACGACTTTGGTATATTTGAAAGATTTCGATAAGGAGTTTTCATATATTGGTTCAAAGATTCTAGTTTTAGGAAAGACGAAACATATTTACCATTACCTTACTAATAAGAATATGTATGGGTATTTCATTTATTTATTTTCCAACAATATACCTTTTGTTGTATATACGGATGAAGAAAAAATTGGGGAGATTTCAGGAACAGAAAGTTTATTTTTTAGTTTAGTAAACAACGTGAGACAAAATATTTATGATACTTTTTCTAAGTATATTGTTCATACTTCATGGGTATCTATGTCTCTGATAATGGGAGAATCGTCAGAGATGTCAAAAGAATTTAGAGAAAATGTAAGAATTTCAGGAATATCACATATATTTTCGGTATCGGGGTTTCATGTAGGTGTGATAGTCTTTGCACTTATTTCACTTTTAAGTGTATTTAAGTTGTCAAAAAGTTTTCAGTTTTTAGTGGTATCAGTTTTTCTTGTTATATATTGTTTCATTGTTGGATTAAAACCACCGGTAGTTAGATCGTCGATTTTAGCTTCTGTGATATTGTTAGTAAGATCTCTTGGTACTTCTCCAAATTACTTAAATATATCGTTACTTACAGGAATAGTAATGTTAATAGTTAACCCATTTCTATCTGTTGATGTTGGGTTTATATTATCCTTTCTTGCAGTTATTAGTATTATTCTATTTTCAGGATATATTAGTGATATTATAGTATCATTTTTTAACAAGTATAATGTTGAACCAAGTTATTTCTTAAATAGTTTAATTATCTTGTTTTCTGTGTCTTTGGTTTCTGTTTTGTTTACGTTACCGGTTGTTGTGCTTTGGTTTGGTAGTTCTTCCATAACTGGTGTTGTGTCATCTATGGTTTTAGTACCGTTATCTTCTTTGAATATAGTAGGTGGGATAATGGGTTATTTTTTATCTTTAATAATGCCATATATAGGAGAGTACGTTTTCAGGACTGTGAATTTTTTAAACTTGGTTTTTGTGATAATAACCGAGTTGTTCTCTAAACTAGGTTTTATAGTTAAGTTTAATCTTGGAGATGTATTTTATTACCTGGTGTTTTTCTTAGTTTATTATTCCTTGGTGGTGTTTTTGTTTCTTATAGTTTCGAGGAGGATAAGAATTAGTATATGAAGAAAGAAAGGTTAGATATTGAGATGGTTAAAAGGAGTATTGTTAGTTCAAGAGAAAAAGCCAGAAGTTTAGTAATGGCTGGTATGGTGATGGTTAATGGACAAAAAATCTTCAAACCCTCGCATAAGGTTAGTTATCAGGATGTTATAGAGTTGGTAGAGAAACCTAAGTATGTTAGTAGGGGTGGTTTTAAGCTTGAGGGTGCAATTGAAGGATTTAACTTAGATGTTTGTGATAAGGTGTGTTTAGATGTAGGCGCGTCTACGGGAGGTTTTACCGATTGTCTTATACAGAAAGGAGCTAGATTGGTTTATTCAATTGATGTTGGATATGGGCAGATTGATTATTCTTTGAGAAATAATCCTAAAGTTGTGGTTTACGAAAAAATAAATGCAAGGTATATTGATAAATTTGTGGATGAAGGAAAAGTTAGGTTTGAGGAAAAGATAGAAATAGTAGTAGTGGATGTTTCATTTATATCGTTGACGAAAATAATATTACCTGTTTCGAGAGTAGTATCGAGTGATGCAAAATTTCTGGTTCTAGTTAAACCACAGTTTGAGGTTGAGCCTAAGTATGTTGGTAAAGGCGGAATAGTAAGAGAAGAATACCAACAAATTGCCGTTGAAAAAATAAAAAATTTTGTTGCCGAAAATGGATTTAAAGTTGAAGGAGTATTGCCTTCAAAAATTAAGGGAATGGATGGTAATCAAGAATATTTCTTGTACTTCTATAAAAGTAATGTTTAGAGAGTATACTTTTTGATAAGAGTGTTTCAAAAATTAATTAAACCAAGATAATAGTTTTTTCTCTTTAGATAAATCTCATCTTTATTTCTTTTCATTTTTACAAATTATTCTAACAACTTCTATTATGTTAACTTTGTTATGTGAGTTAAGCTTATTCATACAACCTATCTTATTTATGTGCTATCTAAAGAAAAATAGTTTCTTTGTGAGTCTTTTAAGTGATTACCTAATTTACTAGATATAATCTTAACACTTTTAAGTGTAAAAATAACATTTTCGAAAAACCTTCTATTAGCACATAACTATTTGAACAATTAGCACTATTGTACTTTTGTTTCATAACTTCCAAATAAAAGTAGCCTCTTTGAGAGAAAGACATTTTTAAGAAGTTATCCAATTTTTAGATGTGTTTTTGGGACACTTTTAAGGAGTAAAGTAACATTTTTGAAATACTCTCCTCTAATTTACTTTCATACATCTAGTAGTTGGTTTAAACCAATAACCAAATTCAAAGGTTGGTTCAATGATTTCTCCACTACCTCCTAAAGTTATCTTAATAATACCTTTATAGTTCTTCTAAAAATTTTCGCACTACCTTTTTTACTCAGAAATTTTTTAATATTACTTGGGAACCGTGGATAGTGTTTCCTAGTCTGGCAGTATATAAAAAAGATCATGTTACAAAAAATTAATAAGATGACTGTAATTTAATGCATAATATTTTGAAACGCCCTCGCTAAGAATCAGATCTTTGAAATATTATTCACTTAAGTCAGGCTATAACGAAAAATCTAATTTCTTGGGCATCTTTTTCCCTCATCAACCATTATAGCTTATTTGAATAGTTGGTAATTATGTTGTATAATTTCTAAAGAAGAATTGTTTCTTTAGGTAGAAAGCCCTTAGAAGTCTCCGCGAATCTCAAAATAGTACCACGCTATGAAAGAAAAAATTCATGCAAACAAATAAACAAAGTTTATCTAAATTCCTAGATGTATATTTGATGCATTTTTAAGTTTGGAGGTAGAATTTTTATACCTTTGATTACCACATACAGATTATTTGACCTATTGTTTTTGTGGTAATTTTGTTTTGTAACACCTTAAGAATGATGATTTCTTTAAGTAATGGGTATTTTTGAGAGTGAATCAAATTTCTTAGGGATATTTTCTAATTTATAAAATCTTTGGTTAGTGGGAAGTAATATTTTTGAAACATTTTCGGATGTTTTAATATTTTGGAATGAGAGTATAAGTAAATTTTAATACAGTCTTTTTTTTGATTGAAAAGTGGGAAATACTTTTTTTATCATAGACTCTATGTGGTTTAGATTGATATTTTTGTTTCTTGGTTTTTTAATAATTCTTCAAACTTATTCCTCTGCTCAGGAAGAGTATTTTTATGGTACTGTTTCATATTATGGCGATGAATTTCATGGTAGGAAAACCGCGAGTGGTGTTATTTTTGATCAAAACAAATATACCTGTGCTAGTAGAACTCTACCTTTTGGAACTATACTTGAAGTTATGAATGTAAAAAACGGTAAAAATGTTATTTTGATGGTTAACGATAGAGGTCCTTTTGTTAAGGATAGGTTACTTGATTTGTCAAGAAAGGCTGCTCAGGACCTTGATATGATTAGAGATGGTGTGACTTTTGCTAGAATTAGAATTGTTAAACTTGGTAGTGGTGTATTTTCGGAAGATGAGTATAAAAGAATGTTAGGGGAATATTATTCTTTTGATAAAAGAAATGCTTATGAATTTTCTATTCAAGTAGGTGCTTTCACAAATAGAGTTTTGGCTCAAAATATGCTCGATAGGTTAAAGAAAGATGGTTTTAAAAATTCTTACATAACTGAAAAAGTTGTAGGTGATACAATATTTAATAGAGTAAGAGTTGGAGATTATGCAGATAAAGATACTGCTATGAAAGTAAGAGATTCCTTAAAGGAGAAAGGTTACGATACATATTTTGTTTCAACTTATGTTGAAAGATAAAATTGTGTTTTTAGTCATGGATAGGAAAATATTTCTGATGTTTACATTTCTGGTAGTTATTTCTGGTTGTGTTTTTAGGATTCCTCTTATAGAGAGTTCCCAAGGTGATAGTGGTGAAAATAAGTTTGATATATACCCGCCTAATGTTTATATTGTTTTTCCCCAAAATTTTTCGGTTATTAGCAATTATGTTACAATATTTGGTGTTACTGAAGACGATAGTTATACTATAACTTTTGTTAAGCTAAATTATACAAATTTCGTATTCACTAATGCTAACAATTGGATTGTAGTTTTGAATACTTATGAATTCACAAATGGACCTATTGAGTTAACATTTTATGCTATTGATTCTTTAGGTAATAAATCTCCTAATAGTAAATTTGTCTATTATATATCTAACAGTTTTGTTTTTAGTGTCTATCCCTTGGGTTTTTTAATAACTAACAATTCATTTGAATTTGCTGTAAATATGAGTAGTGAAGATTATTCTTACTTAAGGGTTTATACGAACTCTGTCCTAGTTTTTGAAACAAATGGTGTTTCTAATCTAATCTTTAAAATTGAGTCTAATCATTTCGTTGAAGATAACACTAACGTTATAGATTTTTTGATACTTAAATCTAGTAATTATATTACCAACACTAGGTTTTTTAAATTTGATTTTTCTCCTCCTTATTTCGAGGTTTTGTTAAGGAGTAATTCATATGTTTGGGGTAGTTTTAATATACCTATCTACGTTTCTGATTCTAATGATGTTTTGGTTTTTCTTGATTATGGTTTAGGGACTAATTTTTATTACATAACTAATACTCATGATACAAACTTTTTAGAATTTAATAGTTTATCGGTTTTAAATGGTGATTTGGTGCTTAGGTTATGGGCTAGAGATGTAGCTGGAAACTATTCTTCTACTATTGAATTACCAGTTAAAGTTGCTAACTATTTTTTTGAAGAAAAGAATATTGTAAGTTCTAAAACTTATTATTTTCTCAACTCTGAGGTTGTTTCTAATAGGATTGTATTGTTCTTTACGGATAGTGGGTTTTCTTCATTATTTTGTGCTAAAGAGGAGAGAGGATTCTCTAAAGAAGCAGTAAAACAAAGCTCTTTGAATATTCTTCCTACGGGAAAGATAAGGTCAATAGTAATTGGTAATAATATTGTTTTAGGTTATATTAGAGATGATGAAAAACTTATTATAAGGACGAATTCTGATTCAAGTTTGACTAATTTATATCAAGTTACAAGTATTGATAATGTTCACGATTTTGATATAGTTCTTTACAATGATATGGTAAAAGTAATTAGGATGACGACTAATGGGATTTTGATTGTAGCTGACATTTCAAATGTTGTAACGAATTTTCATACAAATCTTTCTGAAAGTCTTGATGTTATATCCGAAAAGTATTCAGAACATTGTATTGTATATTCTCTGTATGGTAGTAATAAACTACTTCTTTTTACGAATAATAATTTGATGTTTTCAACAAATGTTTTAGAGGTTAAGAGAGTAGGGATTGTTAGTTTTTCTAATGGTATTGTTCACCTAGGTGTGGCTAAGAATAATAGTGTTGATATTTTAGTTTTTCGAGATGCTTTTACTAATTACTCGTTTTTTACTACTAATTATATATACCATATAGTTGGTAAGAAGTATTATAGTAATAGTTTTTGGGCTGTTGTTGAGGGAGACCAATATGGTAGTTCTTATTTGAGGCTTATAGAAATTGGTGATTTTGGTGTAACGAGGAATCAGATAATAAGTTTGAATTTTAGGATTGCTAATTTGGATGATTTCAAGGAATTGGATGCGGTTTGTGGTTATTCGGGAGTTAAGATATTCGTTTCGAAATACGAAGATAATAAAGGGGCTATTTTAATTTTTACTGGTTTGTAGTTGGTTGTTGAGGTAAATTTTGGGGTAAGCTTTGGATTGGTTGTTGTGGTATTTGTTCTACTGATTGTGGTTTTTGTATAGGAACTTTTAAGCTTGATTTAGATATTGCGAAAGAAATCAGAAATGCTAGTATCATGAAAGTTATTCCGAGGACTCTGGTTATGTTAGATAGTATATCACCTGTTCTTGAACCAAATGGATTTAGTAAGTTACTTCCACCAAATATACCTATCTCTGCACCACCTCTATTTTGCATAAGTATAACTATTGTTAGTATGACTGCGTTTATTACGAATAAAACTGAAAGGATAGTTATGATTACCATGTTGTTACTCCTTGGGCCTAGCTGGACTCGAACCAGCCCACCCGGTTTAGGAAACCGGTGCTCTATCCACCTGAGCTATAGGCCCTAATTCTGCGAGGGGAGGACTCGAACCTCCACTGCGGGATCCAAAGTCCCGTGTCCTGCCAGTTAGACGACCTCGCAATTCTACAAAAATTTTAATATTAACGGTGAGTATCTTTCAAAGTTTGTGGAAAACTATGTTAAAAATCCAATTTCTTCCTGAGTATCTTTCTTTTACCTAATCATTACTAAAGGTTATTTAGACAATCTCTCTTATGGTAATTCTGTTTTCATAAATTCTAAAGAACAGTAATTTTTTGGATTTGTTTTCCTAAGAGTTCTCTATAAATTTAAAAAACTTACACTCCTATTAGGTTATTTCTGTTCCGTAACTTCTTAGGAATGGTAAGTTTCTTGATTATTGAGACCTTAGAAAATCTCTATGAATCTTGAGATAATACTACGCTCTAAAACCAGAAGATTATATAACCAAAAAAATTAATCTTTGAAACAAGATTTCATAAATATTAGTCATTCTGTTAATAATTATTCCTCTTTGGGGAAAATTCATAAGAATTTATTATTAAGTTATCCCGAAAATAGCAACA
>JBKBIJ010000115.1:0-6800 GCA_046299455.1 Brevinematia bacterium
ATCCTAGTAAACGGTAGTATTACTTTTTTATTTAAAGATTTTAAAAATGTATCTAAGAAATCAGATACTTAGAAAAGTTCATCGTTCAAAAAATTATCTCTCTCAAGAAGTTACAGAGAAAAGTACCAATTCTATAGGTAAGTTATAAGAAAGAACGAAAGAAAAAGAAAGCCAAGAAATTTAACTATTGACACACCATAACCCTTTTAGATATAGCAGGTTAATATTCTTCTTGACCTAAAAATAATAATATCACCAAAATATTGACTTAAATGTTGACTTATTACTTATTATTTGTTAATAAGAAATTTTCTAAATTTTCTAAATTTTCAGAAAACACCTAGTATTATAACTTTAATAGCCTACATTAGTAGAATGCTTTAAAAATGTTATTTTGCTAATTAAAAGTGTTTGGAAATATATCTAAGAATTTAGATAAACTCTTAGAAGTTTGTTCATCAAAGGAATTACATTTCTTTAGAATTTATAGGAAAAAGTACAGATGGCTGGATAAGTTGTAGGAAGGAATAAGAAAAAGGTTATACCGAAGAACGGAGTAAAGAGTACTTCTAAAACTCAATTACTTCCAAGGATATACGATTTTTTAGAAGTTTCGGTATAAAAATACTAAAAGAGCACTTGTTAGGGAATTGGATAACTTTTTAAAAGGAGTATGTTATTCAAATAAATTATCCTTCTAAAAAAGGATATTATATCAAAAAATAATTTCTTAAGTTTGAGGGGTTTGAAAAATATTAACTCTAATACTTATCTTGGGGCAGGGGTTGAGGCATAAAAGAAGTTTAGAAAAATCTTAACTCTACTATCTAGAGTTAAGAGTGTTTAAAGAATATTCTTTATTACTTAAAGATATAGGGAAATATTTCTAAGAAATTCGAAAATCATTAAAGGACTGTTTCATTCCATGGAAATACCAATCTTTAGAATCTATGAAATATGGATACATTAAGAAGAAATTATCTGAATAACTTTTAGTAAAGATAGGTTAAAGGAAGAGATTTGGAAATTAGATTCTCAATAAAGCCTCTAAGAGCCAGTGTTAAACAAGTTATAAGGATAATAGGTACCCTAATTCTATAGAAAACCCCTGAATGAATAATAACTACAGGAAGCTATTATTCTTAAGAGGTTATACAATAGCAATACTAATGATTAAGAACATCTGTATGAATAAAATAATGATTTTTAGAAGATATTACCTTACTACCTAAAGATAAGTAAAAAATATCTAAGAAATTAGATGATTCTTAGAGATCTACTTAGAAAAGGTGTTTTAGAAAGTACTACTTCTCTACTTAAGGTGTTAAGAAGTAAATCTAAGAGAATTGAGCCTATTACTTTTAGAAACACTCAATCATGAGCTACAGAAAATTACTGACTTTTGCCAAACAAATCTTGAAAAGACCAGAACCTTGAGAAATACCATACTCAAAAAAGGCTATCACTTCAAAGAATTATCATTCTTTAAAAATTATTTGAACGAAAGTACTGTGATAAGAGCATATTTCTCTTAAAGGTCTAAAAAATATCTTTAAGAAGTTAGGTAATCATTTAAAAAAGGGGTTGAGAGAGTGTTCCAAAATTTATAGAAACTTAGTAAATTAGGTTTTTGACACTGCTTAAGGTGTTTCGATCTAAGAAAAATAATATTCTTTAGAAGTTATGGAACGTAACATCTGTATGGAACAAGTTTTAAGGGAAAATAAATGTTCTAAATTTATGGAAAAACTCCTAAGAGTTTGCTCGGTTCAAAAAGCTATCGTTTTTAAGATTCATGAGAACAAAAATGCTATAAAGGAATCTATCTGAATGAGATATAGGAAAGATAAGAAAGGGATTTAGTGAGAAAGTACCAATTATCCAAATAAAATGTAAGAATAATCAATAGAAGAGGGGCTAAGAAATTAGATTTTTGATGTACTATCAATCCTGTCTAGTTTATCTAGTAGTTATATATTAAAGATATACTTGTGTCTATAAATGCTTCTGATAATTTTGTTGTATTTAGTAGTTCGAAATTATTAGGTAAGGTTATTCTTAGCAATATTTTGTAGGGGTATAAGTTATTACCGAGGAAATTTAAGCTGTATCCTGCTCCTAAGTTTAGACCAAAGTTATTGATCTCTAGAACCCTTACTTCTCCTAGCATTTCGATTGTGAAATGGTATATTATTTGTTTTTGGAAAGATATTTCTAGATTTTTAAAAAAGTTGTCTCTGTATTTTAGGGTTGCTTTTATTTTTGTTTCGTTGAGTAGTATGTTTATGTTATCGATTTCAGATAATATAGATAAATTTTCTTTTATGTCCAAAATTGTACCTATACCGTAGTGTATGTTGATGTACTGATTTGTTAATGTTAGTATGTCTATTCTTGTTGATAAAAAGACTGTTAGATTTTCTGTATAAAAACCGATTTTTGCTGGTATTGAATTTTCTATTAAGCTGAAGGAGAATGTTTTTTGGTAATAATTGGGGTTTTGTATTGAGAAATTCTGTATTTCCCCATAATCTGATCTTTCTAATGCTATATTGGCAAATATACCATATCCTTTGAATGTGCTATCTACTATGATGTAATTTTTTATCAATGAGTTTCCTATTGTTATTTGGAGATAGTTAGCTTTTATCGTTTGTAGTGATAATGTTATTGTTATGAATATTAGGCAAAGTTTATAGGGAATTTGAGTAATATGCATCTATTAGTTCTTCTTTTGTTATTGTTAAGATATCGTTGGTTTTCATTTTTATTATTAGTTTGTTTTCTTTTATTACTTCTCCTATTACTCTAAACTTTAAGTTATAATGTTGGGATATTGTTTGTATTGTGTCTATGAATTCTTTATCAAAAGAGAATATTCCCCTGCTTTGTGTTTCTGAGAACAGTGCTATAGTTGGGTATACTGGTAGTAATGTAAGGTCTAAGAATACTCCTAATTCTGTGTTGATCATGCTTTCCACTATTGATACTATTAGTCCACCTTCTGATAGATCGTTTGCTGAGTTTACCAATCCGTGTTTTATTACAAATCTTGCGAATTCTTGAAGTTTTTTCTCAATATCGAATTCTATGATTGATGGTTTTCCGCATAATTCTTTGTCAATGACTTTTAGTATTTCTGCCATTCCAAAATCTTCTTTTGTTTCATTTCCAATTAAGGCTATTAAATCTCCGTGTTTTTTGAATTGAGAATCTACTACTTTGGTTATATCTTCTACTATTCCTACGCAGCCTATTGTTATTGTGGGATAGACTTGTACTCCATCTGATTCGTTGTATAGGGATGCATTTCCTCCTGTTATAGGTATACCTAGTTCTCTACATGCTTTTGCCATTCCTTTTATTCCTTGTTGTATTTGGTAGTATACATTTTCATTATCTGGTGATCCAAAGTTTAAGCAATTTGTTATTCCTGCTGGTTCTGCTCCGACAAATGATACGTTTCTTGTTGCTTCTGCGACTGCTATTGTTGCCCCTATGAATGGATAAGAGTAGATGTACCTTCCATTTCCATCAACCTTTACAGCTATTCCCTTGTTTGTTCCTTTTATTCTTAGTACTGCTGCTCCTGCTTTTCCAGGAGGTATTATAGTGTTTGTTTGTACAGACCAGTCATACTGCTCGAAGATCCATCTTTTTGAGGAAATGTTCGGAGATGATAGCAATTTAAGAATTGCTTCTTTGTAGTTATCTACATTTACTGTTGGTTTTATATCTCTTATTCTTTTTACATTATGGTCTTCTTTTGGAGTTTTTATGTAATATGGTACCTCGTCTACTAGGTATTTCAGAGGTATATCTGCTACTATTTCGCCTTTGTATTTGACGGTACATTTTTTTGTATTTGTTATTTTCCCTATAACTGCCCAATCCAGTTCCCATTTTTCAAGTATGCTTTTTACTTCTTCAAGTTTAGAAGGTTCTATTATTGCTAGCATTCTTTCTTGTGATTCCGATAGCATCATTTCGTATGGTGTCATGTTACTAACTCTAACTGGTACTTTATCAAGGTTAAGTTCAATTCCAACGCCACCTTTAGCTGCCATTTCACAGGATGAACTTGTTAATCCTGCTGCTCCCATGTCTTGTATTGCAATGACTAGATTTTTTTCTGCTAGTTCGAGCGTTGCTTCTATAAGTTTTTTACCTACGAATGGATCTGCTATTTGTATACTTGATTTATCTTCTTTTGATGATGTGTCTAATTCTGTTGATGCAAAAGTTGCACCGTGTACCCCATCTCTTCCTGTTTTTGCACCATAATATACAACAAGGTTACCTACACCTTTTGCGATTGATTTTACTATTTTATCTATCTTTGTTATCCCAACACACATGACGTTTACTAGAGGGTTTTTTTCATATGGATCTTCGAAGTATACTTCTCCTGCAACTGTTGGTACCCCTATACAGTTCCCGTAATCCGATATTCCTTTGACTACTCCAGTTATAAGATGTTTTACTTCTGGTTTCGAAGGATCTCCAAATCTTAGAGAATCAAGAAGTGCTATAGGTCTTGCTCCCATTGATAATATATCTCTGACTATACCACCAACTCCTGTGGCTGCACCTTGATACGGTTCAACAGCACTTGGGTGATTGTGACTTTCTATCTTAAAAACAATTGCTAAATCATCAAGTTTTATTACCCCTGCATTCTCTCCAGGACCTTGGTATACATATTTGCCTTCAGTAGGTAGTTCTTTGAGAAGTTTCTTCGTATGTTTGTATCCACAATGTTCGCTCCATAAAGCTCCAAACATTCCAAGTTCAACTTCATTAGGTTCTCTACCTAGATAGTTAACTATTAGTTTATATTCTTCTTCAGAAAGATTAAGGATTTCTAAATGTTTTTTTACTTTTTCATTAACTTGTTCTTTTAGCTTGGAAGACATTTTTTTCTCCTAGAATAGGTATATAAATATTCTAAACTAAATTAATGGTATCATACAATTAAGTGTGAAAGGGTTTCAAAAGTCTAGTTTATATACTTACACTCTTTGTATTAGCACGAATAACTCATTACATAAATGAACTAAATTTATAGGCTACTACTATTTTAATAACTCCAGGAAACTACATTTCTTTAGAAGTTACAAAACATGAATACTACAAAAGAATTTATTCGGGTGAGTTTTAAGGGAGGATAGGTGAAAGAAACTTTAAAAAATTAGATTTTTAACACAATATCATTTTATTGGGGCAGAAATACTACTTTCTTACTTAAAGGCCTTCAAAAACATAGCTAAGAAAGGCACTTTCTCCAAATAAGTTCTGAGGAAGAAGTAGGGGAAAATAGACTCAAGAAGATTGGTTTTTAACACGTCTTCTTGGTGAAGTTGAAAAATTTTTTAAAGGATTTTTAAAATTACTTCTAGATGCGGGAATAGCTCAGTTGGTAGAGCATCGGCCTTCCAAGCCGAGGGTCGCGGGTTCGAGTCCCGTTTCCCGCTCATATTTTTCATTTTCATTCCGAGTATTTTATACGTGAAAAGGTTTTTTATTCTGATTTTTTTAGTTAATTGTATTGCTTTTGCAGATGTCGTGACAAGAATTTCAAGTAATACGTATATAAACTGGACCAAGGGGATTATAGTTTCAGAGTATTCCGATAACGTTGACTTTCTGGTGGGAGAAGGATTTGATAGAAAACTTTTGAAAATGAAAAGTGAGGTTAAAAAAAAACTGATTTCCGAACTATTTTTCGCTCTGAGTAAAACCTATTTTGATGAAAATAGGTTTGTTGAGGATATATTCAATTTGTTTCCTGAAAAAAGGAAGAGTATAGTTTCTCTTTTTGATAGAACTGAAATGGTAGATTTTAGGTACTTTGGTGGTAGAGTTTTTTCAAAGTATATTGTTAATCTTTACGGTAAGGATGGTGTATTCAATATTCTTAGGCTACCTCTGATTCCTAGAGATTACAGAGAGTTTTTAAATTTATCGGAACCTTTAAGTTATACTGGATTAATAATTTCCACAAAGGGGTTTGTTTTTAATATTTCTCTCTCAACAAAGATAATATCTAAGTCAGGTAAGATCATATACAGTTATGGCGACTACAAAGGTGATAATAGATATATACATTTTTTTGATTCTTTAGATGAAGCGGTAAGTAGTGGTATTTTTGGAAATAGTATTTTATATACTGTTCCAGTAAAAATATCTGGTGAAAACTACACTGATATAATCATCGATGACGATGTAATTGAAAGATTACTCTCCAATAGCGAAAACCATAGGATTTTTTTTGATGGTCTAGTTGGAATCGTTGTTAGTAATTAATTTTTTTCTTTCTTCTTTTGATATTTTATCTGCTATGAATGTTACAATTGGTAATCTGCAATTTATCGGTTCAGAAAGTTTTTTAACAATTTGTACCGATTGCTCTAGAGTAATATAATTACCTACTGATACAAACACAGGTTTTGATGATACTTTTGTTCTTAATGCTTTACCTATCACTTCTTTTGTTTTTGGGTCTAGAATATTACTTTCATAGCCTTTGATGTTTGGCATGTCTACATATTCTCCGTAAAGTAGCGACTTTGCACACCCTATTGTAGGTCTTTGGATTATTACTCCAAGATGTGAAGCTATTCCTGCTCTTCTTGGATGCGCTATCCCCTGTCCATCAACTATTATTATGTCTGGTTGTATGGTTATAAGATTAAAAGTGTCTATTATTATTGGTATTTCTCTAAATGCCAGAAAGTTAGGAATATAATTAAAACTTACTTTGCTCCTACTCACTACTTTTTCCACTATCTCTAATGTAT
>JBKBIJ010000116.1:0-6773 GCA_046299455.1 Brevinematia bacterium
ATATTATTGCTGAGCTGTTGATATCTCCATGGCTCTCGAGTAATATTTAGAAATTTCCAAGTAAAAAAGATAGTGCAAAAATAGGTATTTACATATTCTTAACCATCCTATGCTCAATTTGAAAAGTATATTACGAAAAATTTAGAAAAATTATATGGAAAAACTTTTCATATTTGATACAAATAACTTAGTGTATAGATCATTTTTTGGTTTTGCAGGAAGGCACTTAGTAAATTCAAAAGGTAAAATAACTTCTGGTATTTTTGGTACTTTAAGGACAATTATAAAACTCTATAAGGACTTTACATTTGAAAATGCTGTATTTTGTTTAGATGGACCTAGAGACCAAACAAAAAGGTTTCAAATCTATAAAAATTATAAAACAACTAGAGAAAAAGCACCAGAGGATCTAAAATCTCAAATCAAAGAATTTATAAAACTTCTGAGAGAAGCTGAAGTTGAATGCGTAGAAATTCCAGGTTACGAATCTGATGATATAATAGCAACAATAACTCAAAAATATCACAAAAACTATCAAATATATATTGTGTCCGGTGACAAGGATTTAATCCAACTCCTATCTTATCCAAACACACAAATAATATCATTCTCTCCTGCAAAGACAGAATACAGAATAATTGACAAAATATCGTTTATACAAGAGAATGGGTTTGAACCAGAATATATTGTAGACTTTTTATCACTTACAGGCGACAACGTTGATGATATACCTGGCGCAAGAGGTATAGGAGAAAAAACTGCAAAACTTTTGATAAAAAAGTACAAAACCATAGAAAACATCTATTCTAACATAGATGAGATAGAGCCAACCATCAGTAAAAGATTAATCGAAAGTAAAGAAAACGTGTTCCTAAGCAAAAAATTAATTAAGCTCATCATTGATGAAAACATAAATATACCGATAACTAAATTTTCCCTAGAAAATTTCACAAGACCTAAAGTAATAGAAATACTTAAAGAATATGAATTCAAATCCATATTAAACGAAATTCAATATTCTTCAAAACCAATCGAACTATCACTATTTTCAAACGAGGTCCCACAAGTAATAACTTCAGACCAAGAAAAGGAATACAAACTCTTAAAAACTTTCAAAGATCTAGAGAAATTACATAAAGAAATTCTACAAAACAAATTAGTTTCAATAGACATAGAAACAGATGAAAAACATTTCATGGAATGCAAAATACTAGGTGTATCTTTCTCTACATCAGAAAAAAAAGGTTACTACCTACCCCTATTACACAATGTTGAAAAAGAGTTTTCTGAAACAGATGGTATCAAATTCATAAAAGAGATATGTGAGAATCCTGAAATAAAAAAAATAGGACATAACATAAAATATGAATACACAGTAATGAAAAGGTATGGGATAGAGCTAAAAAATATTTTCTTTGACACAATGATAGCATCTTACACTCTAAGACCTGAATTCACACACCATAATCTTGATAGGCTAGCAGAAGAATACCTAAACTACAGAACGCTAAAATATGAAGAAGTTACAAAGAAAAGTCAATCTCTGTTCAACACACTTTTAGACATACCTATAGATGATGTTGTCAATTACTCTTGCGAAGATGCTGATATTACACTAAGATTATTCAACTACTTTAACCGAAAGTTAGAAAAAGATGTCAAATTAAAGGAATTATTTTATTCTATAGAAATGCCGCTTATAGAAGTTCTAGGGGAAATGGAATATAATGGAATAAAAATAGACATAGATCACTTAAATAAGTTAAAAGAAGAATTTCAAAGAGAAATAGAAAATCTATCTCAAAGAATATTCGAAATCGCCGGAGAAGTATTCAATTTAAATTCTCCAAAACAAATGTCATACATACTTTTTGACAAACTAAAGCTTACACCTTTAAAGAAAACAAAAACTGGTTTTTCAACAGATGAAGAAGTTCTAGAAGAACTTATAGAACAACATGAAATAATAGATTACATACTAAGATACAGGACACTAACGAAACTAAAAACAACATATATTGATGAGCTGCCAAAGATGGTAATAAAAAGTACCAATAGAATTCACACTTCTTTCAACCAAACCGTAACTGCTACTGGTAGGCTTTCCTCAAGTAATCCAAATTTGCAAAATATTCCTATAAGAGATGAAATAGGAAAGAGAATAAGAGAAGCATTTATATCTGAAGAATGTAAACTTTTAGGAAGTTTTGATTATTCTCAGATAGAACTTAGAGTATTAGCACATATATCCAATGATGAAACTTTAATAGAACAATTTCATCAAGGTAGAGATATTCATTCTGAAACAGCTTCTAAGATTTTAGGTATAAAACCACAAGAATTATCTCCAGAACATAGAAGAATAGGTAAAACTATAAACTTTGGTATAGTTTATGGAATAAGTGCTTATGGGTTATCAAAACAGCTGAGGATAACACAATCTGAAGCAAGTGAAATAATAGAAAAATATTTTTCAACATATAGAGGGATAAAGGAATACATTTTAAGAACTCTAGAATTTGCTTCAGAGAAAGGATATGTTGAAACAATGTTTGGTAGGAAAAGAAATCTACCTGAACTGGTTAACAGAAAATACGACAAAACCAAAATATCATTCGGGAAATCAGAAAGAATTGCCATAAATGCACCAATTCAAGGAAGTGCAGCAGAAATAGTAAAAATAGCTATGAATAAACTATACGATAAACTTAAAAATACATCAGTTAAAATGCTTTTACAAGTACATGACGAAATACTAGTCGAAGTACCAGAAAATGAAGTAAATGAATACAAAGATGTTATAAAAAATACATTAGAAAATTCAGTTAAACTAAAAGTCCCATTAATAGTTGAATACAAATTTGGTAAAAATTGGGGAGAAATACACTAAACTTAGTAGTTTAATTACAATTAGTTATTTTTACAGGGAAGGGGTAATTCATCCCCATTGAAATGGAAACTATTACCCCTTTTGATTAAAGTTAGTTTCAGGAACTTCACTTAAATCTGCAGTGTCACCTATCTTGGAAAATATTATACAAGCCAGTTCAGAAACAACATGATCGATATAAGAAGGGTCTCTAATTTTGATTCTGAGTTCTTGAATTTCCTCCTCCGTGAGCTTAAGACGGAGGCGATTTTTAGACTGCCTCACTCTTATTTTGGACATCCTTGTCCTCCTTATTTATATTATTCCAGGGAACATCCTTGTTCCCAAATATTCTATACCATCAAAAAATCCCTGCAATACCTAAATTCTCTTCCATTAAAGAAGAGCGCATCATATCCAAAATCAAAGCAACCTATTTCATCAATAAAATCTTCGGAAACTGTAATTATTCTATTAGTTTTTCTAACATCTATTTTTTCTTCTGGTGATATTTTAGAAAAAGAACTCTTAACTTCAACAAACCTAACCTCATTTTCTCTACAGCAGATTATATCAATCTCACCTTCTTTGGTAGAGTAATTAAGAACCAATATCTCAAAACCCAAAGAAGATAGAAACTCACAACCTTTTATCTCTACTTCTTTTCCCAAATTGAATTTACCGATATACCTGTTTTCAAGAATATATTTCATCATAGAAGGCGAAAAAGAAAACCAGTTTTCTATACTCTTTTCTAGAGAAAATTTTTCCTGAATAAACCAAGAAAATTTTATATTTTTTGAACGATTCTCCAAAATCTCTCTTAGCTGAACTAAACTTACCTTATATTTCTTTATAAAACGAGATATAATCATTTCATGTTTTTGATAAAGCTCAAGTAGTTTCATATAGAGTTAAAATATCTTTTTTATCACAAACCTTAACACTCTGTAAAAAACTTTAATTGGAAGAAGAAACACTCTCAAAATAAAACTTTTCAATTTCCCTACCTTCATTTCAATTTGCAATTTTTCAAAACTATCAATAGCTTCAGCTATTGATAAAAGTGGATTTTTTGTATTTTCTTTTAAATAATGCCAATGATCCATTATCCATATATATAAATCTTCAGGAGTCCTATTAGGGAAATATTTCTCTATCTTTTTCTTTTTTATAAGATTAACAACTTTTATGAAAAGATTCTCATACCAATCCTTAACTGCATCTTCCATAGAAACTTCTTTACCCAACCTTTCGCCTAAGAAATATCTATAGGTGTTTATATGTTCTATTAGGGTTATATATCCCCAAGGATTAGTAAGTCTTATATGTACATTAGGTAAAGCTTTATCAAACTTGGTCTCTTCTAGAAACATGTTATAAGCATCTGCCAATAATAATTCTTTTTCTGAAAGCTCCCTGATTGGGAATTTTGTAATCATTTCAATAACTTCTGCATCAATATACTCAAGTCCCATACTTTTTGCTACCGAGACACGATGATTACCATCTCTTACTATGTAACTATCTCCCACTTTGTAAACCACTATTGGTGGTATTTTAGTTGACTTATCGATAAAATCTACCATATTTTCCCATTTATCTCTGATTCCTTCATGCCTAGGTAAAAATTCTCTATCAAAATCCAGATACCTACCTTCACTTCCTTTTATTTTACTCAATGGTATGCTCATAATTCCTCTATACCTATATGTATAGGATTTTGTTAACAATTTAACTTCATCCAAAGAAAATAGTTCATTGCTACCGAAGAAAAGATTCAAGATAATTTGATTTAATTTGGATTTAGCCTTAGCTTTTTCAAATTCAATCCTACTTTTTAAAGACATATTTGTACCTTTTAATATTCTAACGGTTTAATATCAACGAATATATTCTTTCTAAATCTTCTCGCGAATAATAATTTATTATTATTTTTCCTCTATCCAAGCTACCAATTACAGAAACTTTAGTTCCTAATACTTCTATAAGGTCTTCCTCTATATTTATGATGTCTTGTTCAAAATTTTTTCTAATTTTTGTTTCACGTGAAACATTTCCTTCAAAAGCTTCCTCTTTTTTTCTGAAATTAATAATCTCTTCTAACTCTCTCACAGATAATCCCTTTTCTACACACTCCTTTGCCAATTTAAGTATTTCTTCTTCATCTTCAAGTGATAACAATGTTCTACCATGCCCCTCAGATAAAATACCTTGAATAATATATTCCTTTACCCTTTGAGGTAGTTTAAGAAGTCTTATAGTATTTGCTATAGAAGATCTACTTTTACCAATCACTTTCGATAGATCTTCTTGAGTCAAGTTATATTTTTCTATTAGTTCATTATATGCCATAGCCAATTCTATTGGATTAAGATCTTCTCTTTGGATATTTTCTATTAAAGCTAGTTTTAACATCTCAACATTGTTCAGATTATTTTTAACTATAACGGGAATATCCTTAAGTCCTGCAATCTGTGCAGCTCTCCACCTTCTCTCACCAACAATTATTTCGTAATATCCATCTTTTTCCCTAACCAATATCGGTTGCAAAACACCATTCTCTTTTATTGATTCCGCAAGTTCCTTAAGAGAATTTTCATTGAAAGTTTTTCTAGGCTGATCAGGATTAGGCCTTATCTTAGAAATATCAACATTCCTAACTTTATCCATATCTTCAACTAAATCAAAATCTTCCAAAAGTGCTTTTATACCTTTACCTAATCCTCTTTCTTTCATATGCCCTCCTAAAAATTAGAAATTATCTCTTCCGCTATTTTCTGATAAGCAATCGCACCAGGGCAAGTAGGATCATAATCAAATATCGATTTACCATAACTAGGTGCTTCAGAAAGTCTGACATTTCTAGGAATAAAAGTATTATAAACTTTATCCTTAAAAAACTCTTTTGCTTGTTCAGCAACATCCTTGGAAAGTTTAGTCCTAATATCATACATAGTAAGAAGTACACCCTCTATTTCAAGAGATGTATTCAAAGATTTCTGAACAGCTTTTATCGTTTTGAGAAGTTGAACTAATCCTTCCATAGCAAAAAATTCCGTCTGAAGTGGTATCAAAACACTATCTGCAGCAACTAAACCATTCAAAGTTAAAATACCCAAAGATGGAGGTGTGTCTACAAAAATAAAATCAAAATACTCCTTAACTTCTCTAACAAACTTTTGAAGTCTATATTCTTTATCCTCAAGATTTAAAAGCTCAACCTGAGCACCCGCCAACTGCAAATTAGCTGGAAGCAAAAGTAAATTTTCATACTTAGACGGAATAACTAAATCGTTAGGATCATCCTGATTTATAAGAGCTTCATAGGTACCTTTCCTTGTTTTAGATAATTCTATCCCAAGGCCCCTCCCTAAATTACCTTGAGGATCTAAATCAATAGCAAGAACCTTATATCCTTTACTAGCTATATAGTGAGAAAGATTTATAACAGTAGTAGTCTTGCCCACACCCCCTTTTTGATTCGCACTAACTATACACTTACCCATACATATCCCCTTTCCAATTTAATGATAAAACAAAATAAAATAAAAAACAAAATAAACTTCTAATTACCAATTTCACCTTACTCATTTATCCATTCCATTAATAAAAAGGTAAAACATAAAATATACACTTTATTTTCCATTTATTGTTCTAAAATATTTAACAAAAAACTGCAAAACGTAAAGTTATAATTCCTAATAGAATTAAAATATTGTTGCGGTAAAATGTTAAAGAATTCCTAAAGTTTGCTTTTGAAGAAATAGATATAATCTAGATTTTACCCCCCTCACTTAAAGGTGTTCAGAAATACTACTAAAAACAAGAAATTGGATAACTCCTTTAAAAGAATACTACTCCAAGAAAATACTATTTTTCTAGATGGAGATGTAATAATGCT
>JBKBIJ010000117.1:0-6637 GCA_046299455.1 Brevinematia bacterium
GTTTCAGTGTCTTTTGATGAAAATATCCTTGTGTATATGTCTGGCCCAAATAGATACGATAAACCAACTGAGATAAATACTACCAACCAAAGATCAAACGTAAAATTCTTATCAAAACCAATCTCTGCTTTTCTAAGTACTTCAAAATCATAATTTATCTTCGAGATTGATATAAGAAATATTATGAGTAATCCCAAAACCATTAAAACAACTTGGAATACAGATGTCTTTATTGCTCCAACTTGCCCCCAAATTATCGTATATAAACCGAATATCATAGAAAAAATACAAATAGAAATAATCCTATTATCTACGATGGTTTGAGTAATGTTACCTCCAGCTATTATTTGTCCTGATAAAACAGATATCCATGCTATGAAAAGTATCACTGAAGAAATTATTTTTATCTCTTTACCAAAATTGCTTTGTATTATATCTATTATGGTAAACCCTTTAAATGAGTATACGACATTTACAAATGTTATTCCTAAAATTATTAAGAATATTACCCCAGATAATGTCCACCATATTGAATTCCAACCAATTTTGTATGCCCAACCAGCTAAACCAAATACCGATGATGCACCAAATACTAAAGCTACTATAGACATACTAATTTCAACTTCGTTTCCGTTTCTACTATAAACCAAAAAGTCATCTGGCTTAACTCTAAATTTCCTGTATAAACTTAAGATCACTAAAATTATAGCTAAAAAATATAACAGTATATAAATCATAGTTAACTATTGTGAATAATAAGTTAACTATCTATCAAGGTATTTTGGATAGGGTGTTCAAAAAATATTATTTTCCTATTTAAGCATGTTCAAAAGTACAATTTTAAGAGATTGGATAACGCTTTTGTTTTTCACATTTTACCTAGGGGTATTTTTTCTTACTAATTCAAAGGTATATCTAAGGAATTCACTTGGAATGTTCATTTGCCCAAAGGAAAATCCTTCTTTTTTGAGAGTGTTAATATAAGCTGTTATTTGCAAAAAATATTTTTAGGATTATAAGATGTGTTATCTATATGATTTTTATAAGAATTTGAAAAGATTTTTTTGTTTTTTTATAATTTTGGTGTTTAGAGGGTATTGTTATGAGGGTGTATTTGGTATTATTGATTATTTTTTCTGTTTTTTTCATTGTTTCTTGTGGGAGTGATGGAAATCATAGTGGGGATTACAAGATAGCTGTTGCTGCTCCTTTGACTGGTGATATTGCTACTCTTGGTCAGGGTATAAAGAGGGGTGTTATTTTGGCTTATACTGAGTTTACCAATGTGTATACTAATGTTGGGGTTAGGTTAGAGTTTTTTGACGATAGAGGTAATGAGGGTGAAGCTGTTAATGTTGCTGAAAAAATAGCATCTGATGACAAGATGATAGGCGTTGTTGGGCATTTGAATAGTGGGTGTTCTATACCTGCTTCTTCTGTGTATAACAGAAAAGGGCTTCCGATGATAACTCCTGCTTCTACCAATCCGAAGTTGACTTTGCAAGGGTTTAATAACGTTTTTAGGATATGTCCTACTGATGCTCAACAAGGTCCTATTGCTGCTAGATTTCTTTTTGGTAAAAATATAAAGAAAGTTTATGTTATTGATGATAAGACCGAGTATGGGCAAGGTTTAGCGGATGAATTCGAAAAAGAGTTTAGAAGGTTAGGTGGAGTTATTTTAGGGAGAGACTCGATAAGTGTTGGGGCAAGAAATTTTAAGGCTTTGTTGACGAAAGTTAAACAGAGTAATCCTGAAGCTGTGTTCTTTGGAGGAGTTTACGTTGAGGGTGCTCTACTTACAAAGCAAGCTGATGAAGTAGGGTTGAATGTACCTTTTGTTGGTGGAGATGGGCTTAAAACTGAGGACTACATAAAAATAGCAGGGAAATCATCTGAGGGTGATTTTATTACATTTATTGGTGTTCCTATTGACAAAGATAGCGAATTTTTCAAAAAGTATAAATCTCTGTTTCCTAGTGATGAGATAGGTCCATTTGATTTCAATTCTTATATTGCTGCAAAGATACTTCTTACGGTCTTTACAAATTTGTTGGATAAAAATGGTAAATATGATAGAAGTGTCGCAAACAATGTTATAAAAGACACGAGGTTTCAAGATTATTATTTCGATGTAAAGTTCGATGATAAAGGTGATAACCTTAATTCCGCTTTCACTATTTACACTGTCGAAAACGGTTCTTTTAAAGTTGTTGAAATCATTAGATAGTTATGAGTTTGGATGTAGATAAAGAAATACATCTCATTGAGTTCGTTGTTCAAAAAGAGGTTTTTGGCAATTTCTGGAGTTTAAAAACCAGTTTAAAGAGTGAATCTGATGAAGTTATTCTTGGACTTTCCTTAATGAAAAGTGGATATGTTTTACCTGGGTTAAGGATATTGTGTAGAAATTTAAGTATTGATAATGCAAGGAAGGTTTTTTCAGAAGTTATTCTTACGCCTAAAGATTTTGCAAATATATTCTTACAATTGATTTCGCTTAATGATGTTAAGCTTATAAGATTTGCCAATAGCTTGGGTATTTTCAATAATTTAGACAACATAGTCGGGTTGGATGTAAGGGAAGTTGTACTAAACGGGATTACTGATGATATAATCTCTACAAAGTTTTTATACAACCACCAGAAGTATTATCTCAGTTACTATGTTGATAATAACAAAAATATCGTTGTGTTACTTAATGGTATTAGGTTTGCTTTACCTAAAGAAGTGATAACTTTTGTTGGAAATAGTAATTTCTCAATAAATCTTAAGTCTGTGTTTAACTTTGGCTTTCCTAACGAGAGAGTTTTTTTTGAGATTAGAAAGGATATTTCTGATGAAGATAAGATTTCTTACTTTGATCCAATGTTGAAAATTGATTTTCTTATGTCTAAGCTGGAGGCAAATAAGTTTATTGATTTCTTCTTTGAACTTGTTTACTTAATTTCTACAGATTTTGAACTTATTAATAGACCATACATTAAGAGGACTATCATAGAGTATTTAAAGAGGAAGAATTTGACCTGGTTGTTACTGGAATTAAAAAATTTAGTTTCTTTCCTATACAACCAAGATCCTACTACTACTTTGAGGAAACTTAATAAAAACATAGAAATGTTTCTAAGCAATCATGAGTATGATATCGTTTTTAGGAATGATAAAATAAAAATTCTAACCCCTGTTATTGATGTTAATAAATATTTAGGGGATTGTATGGATTATATTAGAAGCATTGGTAATACGGAAGTAATTTTGGTTTCTGTCAATAATGAGATAAAAGTGTTCTTAAGGAGGAATAGTATACCTATAGGTAGGATAAATCCAAATACTTCTAGGTTAATTTCAGAATTAGGTGGGATTATTGCTTCTTCAAATTTAGTTATCAACGAAAGTTTACAGTATGACTTACCAATGTTTTTTAAATTGTGGGTTGAGATTGATATAATTAGAGTGTAAAGAATTTTATAGTTGTTTCGCCGTATGTTTTCGATGATATTATCTTGAGTTCTTGTGGGGGGTCGATTTCTACTCTGGATGAATGTTCTAATATTATTACTCCAGACTCTTTGAGTATTTTTGGTATTAAAATTAGCAACTTATTGTATTCATTGAAGCTATAAAAAGGGTCAAGGAATATGATATCAAATTTCTTGTTTTTATTTTCTAGTAATTTTATTCCTTTTTCCCACGTTGAATGTATAACCATATATTTTTCAGGATCTACTTTAAGTGATGTTAAGTTTGATTTGATTTGCTGTATGAGTTGAAAGTTGTTATCTACAAAACATACAAATTTTGCGTTTCTGCTTATTGCTTCTATCCCTACGGCCCCTGTACCAGCAAACATGTCGAGAAAGTCGGATGAAGTTACGTCTATTGAGTTAAAAATTGCTTGTCTTACTAAATCAGAAGTTGGTTTTACTTTTTTGTTTTTTGTGTGTATTTGGTATCCTTTTAGATATCCTCCTGATATTCTTAACATTCTACTTTGATAGTAAGGTTCCGATTATTTCCTTGAATACATTTGATGCTATTTCTTGTACTACTTCTTTATTTTTAGATCTTGATATTTCCAATATTGAGGAACGAATAGCTTCTGCTTTTGAATCAATAGTTTTTCTAAATTCGCTAATTTCTTTTTTAAGTTTGTTGTCAAGTTCCTCTTTGAATTTCTCGAACTCTTTAGATTTTTTGTTTCCATATTCTTCTATCTCGATTTTAGCGGATTCGATTATTTTCCTTGCTTCGATCTTTGCGGATTCAAGTTTCTTTGAAAGTTCTTGATCAACTTTTAATATTTGGTTTATAGTTTCAGATATTATACTCATTTGGGCGGTGGAGGATTTGAACCTCCGACCTTTGCTGTGTGAAAGCAACGCTCTAACCCCTGAGCTAACCGCCCTTCTTCTACCAAAACAATTATAAAACTTTAACTTCAAAGAATTCAATGAATTAAATGGTGTTTATTTGATAGATTCGCCTAGATTTAGGTATATTTGCTTTTCCAGAAGTACGTTTGATCCTCCGAGATCTCCTTCAACAAATAAGAAAATCATTGCTGATATGATATTGTAAATTTTTTCCAAAGCTCTTATAACGTTTTCTCCCTCAAAGAAATTTCTTTCTATTTCTAGATCTTTTATTTTGTCAATGTTGAATTCTACGGTGTCTTCTGGATTTGATAGAATATTTTTGTTGGACTTGTAGTCTGATAGAACTATTTCTAAGTTATTTTTTATTCTGCCTAAAACTTCGGTAAATTCTTTCCTTATCTGGTATGATAGTCTGGTTTTTTCGAGGTTCCTTGTATTTATTAGACCTGATTTCTTG
Source organism: Brevinematia bacterium (assembly GCA_046299455.1). Taxonomy (GTDB): domain Bacteria; phylum Spirochaetota; class Brevinematia; order DTOW01; family DTOW01; genus SKYB106. Next base: position 4,834 of record JBKBIJ010000117.1, read on the forward strand.
CTTAAAGGTATTGTTACATCAGATTCTATTGTTTTCACGTCTTCAACTACCTTGTAGTAGTCGTTTATTTTATCTCTTAATGTTCTTAAGTTTGCATATATATCATCAAACGTTTTTTTTATATCTATAGTTTTTGAAGCTTCAAAAATTATGTTGTACCTTGCTTTTAATACGAGAACAGGGTATATATCTCTCTCGTAAAATTCTATTAGGGCCTCTGTTAAGAAAATTTTATCATTATACTCCACATAAGACTCTTTCCTTTTAATAGATTCTTGTATTTTTCTGATGTTTATCAAGTTTATTAAGTTTATACCTTCATCTATGGCATTGACTTTTTTTTCTTTTTGTTCTTCTTGTTCTTTAGCTTCTTTAGGTTTTTCTTCTTTTATCTTAGAGATTTCTGCTTTTTCTGTTAAGTACCCTATGTAGTCTTCTTCTTTTATTTCTAGAAACTTTATCATGTGTTCTGAGGTTATAGGTATCTCTTTGCCTATTATTAAGTTGATGATTGTTTTTGCCTGGTTGTAGTACTCTTCGAATAAAAAGTCCCATGTTCTTATAAATAATTTTTCCATTTTCTGAAGATCTGATTTTGGTAGATATTTGGATATCGATCTAATAGCGGTTATAACGAATACCTTCGATTGTTCTTTGTATGGATATAGTAAGTATAGTTTCTTGAATATGTACTTTAGTATGTCCTTTATGTTTTCAGGTTTTGTAGTTTCTCTTGTTTGAGCGAAAAACTTGTACATTCTTTCTGATTTTTCAAATAGGTCGTTAGTTGGTAGGTGATTAAATCTGTATATAATTTCGTATGCTATTGGACTTATTGCGTTCAAGTTCTCTTTAACGGTATTAGTTATTTTTTCATCTTTTGATGTTAAGACGTATCCTATTATTCTTAGATCGTTAAATGCTGCTGGAACGTCTCTAAGGGTTTTTTCAAAGAATTTATTTTTGATAAATCCATTTAATGTTATAAGGTTCTGAAAGTATGCTTTTAAGAATATCTTTATTGTGTCTATAAAACTTATCTTTATTTGATCTAAATTTTTTGTAGTTTTTTGATGTAGTTGTGTTTGGATTGGTTTATTTTTAGTTTGAGGTGTTTTTAGAATATTTCTGTTGAAATTGCTTATATTTTTACTTTTCGATATCGTTTCCTTTATTTTCTGTTTCATTATTTCTTTATCTGTTAGAACCTTTCCACCACTTTTTACAAAATCCTTGAATAGTTTATCCCTTAGTTCTCTGTCTAGAGAATCTATTCCTATTTTCTTTCTTATTTTGTCTATTTCGTCCACGAATTAAATTATACTATCTTTGATAGATGTATTTCTACAATTAACAAATTCTAGTGGGAGGATTCCAAAAATATTACCTTCCTTACTTAAAAGTATTCGAAAGGTACTTAAGGAATAGGATAAACCTTAAAAATGTTCGTTGTTCGAAGAAATCACTCATCTCAAAGAAAAGTTACATACTAGAAAGAAGGAAACCAATGAATTGAATTTTTCACAAACCATAACTTTTTGATAAACTTTTTAATATTCTCTTAACCTAGGATGAAGAGGATAATCCCAAAATATCAATTTTCTATTTAAAGAAGTTAGATAACATTTTAATGAAGTCTTTTTTCCAAAGAAGCTACTTTTCTTTAGAAGTTATGGAGTAAGAAGTACTATTATAAGAACTTATTCAAATAACTTCTAGGGAGTATAAGTAAAAGAAAGAAACCTAGAAAATTAGATTTTTGATACAGCTTCCAACTAAAGGGGGGAAATACCTATGAAATCCG
>JBKBIJ010000118.1:0-6510 GCA_046299455.1 Brevinematia bacterium
ACTTATATGCTTTAAAACCACTTCACTTAAAACTTCATACCTCTTCATCTCTTCCTCCGTAATAATGTATTTTTTCTGCATAGCCTCCTCCTTAAATTGTGCTTATTCTTAAGAAGGAGACTATTATATATGTGACATCTTAAAATAGTAATTATGTGTGACATTTCAAAATTGAAACCACAATATTCTTTTATTTTATTGAAAGTTGTTTTCTTAAATTTGATAATATGCAAGATAGTATAGTAAAGGAGAAGGACTATGAAAAAAGTTATAATTTTATCTATGTTTCTAATTCTTTTTGTTGCGTACATGGGTTTTGCTAATGTGTTGATAGTGGATGATAGAGGTATAAAAGCTAAGGTCAGTCTTCTACAAGAAGATTTAGATTTTCTTAGTAAAGTTGTTTTATATTCTCTTAATGATTTAGGAGACGTTTTACCTTATAGTTACATAGACGTTGATTCTGCTCAGTTATGGGTTAATTCTGTTATAGATATAATAAATTCTACGAATACTAATGTAGTTTTGGTTAAAGGTAAGCCTTCTGTACCAAAAAAGTTACCAAGTTTACAGATAAAAACAATTGATGCTAAATCGATGTCTTCGATATCGAAAATTGTAAGTGATATAAAGGGTGCTTTGGTTGTTTCATATTCACCTTCAAAATCTGGTATTAAAATTGATTTACAGTATTTAGATCAATCTGGTAAAGTTATATCTAAGAGAAGCCTAGATATACCTTTTAGTAATGTTAGGGATAAAGATACTGTTATTCTTTTAGTTAAAGAGAGTATAGTTGAGGTTCTTTCTGGGTGGAGGTACTATTACTATGATCCTAAAAGGAATGGTACTGTGAACATATCTGTAAAGCCTACTGTTAAGAATGTTTCTATTGTTGTTAAACCTGATAATATTCCGCTTAGTTTAGGTAAGAATGTTTTAGGAGAGGGAGAGTATACATTAATTATTTCTGCTAGCGGTTTCCAGCCAATAATAACAAATATTTATGTTAAGGCAGATAGCACCGTAAATTTAGTGTTTTCTTTGCAAAAACCTCTATCTATTGAATCGCCTGTACCAATGGGTATGATTTATTTAGATGCAAATGTCAAGGGTGTACCTGTTATTATTGCTGAAGGTAATGTTTTTGGTACTACACCTATGTTTACCAATTTAACTGAAGGTATAAAGAATGTTATTTTCCAGCAGACACCTAATACTCTTTTGAAGAGCGTTCAGATAGAGGTAAAGCCAAATGATATAAATTATTACTTTGTTAATCTTGAGAGAATTGGTGCTGGTGTTAATATAGTTGCTGATAACGGTTCTTTTGTAGTTATTAATAGAAGACTCGAAGGAATTATAACTACAGGAAGTTACTATAAGAACTTATCAAGAGGCATCCATACTATAACCGTTTTTAAGCATGGGTTTGAAGTATTTAGGACGAATGTTAATATAGTTTCGGACGAGAAGTTGACTTTGAATGTTAAATTAACTCCTAAAAAAGTTCCAGTTTTTGTTGTTACCCCTAGCACAAAAGAGGCAGTAGTTTCGTTGATGGGTAAAAATATTTCTACTACTCCTTGTTCTGTGAGGCTTGATTCTGGTAAGGAATCAACTATCGATATAGTTGCTCAAGATGTAGGTTTTAACAATGTTTCAGTTAATTTCTTACCGTCTATGTTTAGGATAAATACTCTAGTTTTAAATCTCTCTCCATTATATGGTGATCTTTTAGTTCTTACGGATCCTATCGATGCACTTGTTAAGATAGATGGTAGGGTTGTTGGTAAGACAGGGTTAGATGGGTTGCTTCTTAGAAGTATATCTGCTAGGAAATCGTTTATTTTCGTTCAAAAGGAAGGATACAAAGCTGTAAAAACGAATATGTATATCTTACCTAATATACAGAATTCTCTTTCTCTGAAGCTAAAAGAAGCTCCTATAAAACTTTTTGTGAATACTTTACCTGTTCAGAATGTTGGTGTTTATTTTAGCGATGAATATTATGGTGATAACGATGGAGTTATTAATGTTGAGTTAGGTAATTTTGTCATGAAGTTGATTAAGAGGGGATTTAAGACCTTGTATACGAATGTTTCTTTCACGGATAAAGTGGATACAGTTATTCCGATGACTTTTCAGATGGTACCAGGGGCAAGTGAAGTCGAAATTATAGAGTCTGTTAATAATAGTATTGTTGAGTTTGATAGATTATTATCAAATGAAAGTTATCTGGATGCTTATGAAGTTATTAAGAAATCAAAAGATGATATATTGTCTTCAGGTTATACAAATTATTCTTTAGAAATACTCAAACTTTATAACTTCTTAAATAAAAAGGAGATGGATATTAAACCTAAGGTTGAATTTTATGTTTTTAACAACGAGGCTAATAATGTTTTGATGAAATCTGAAGAGTTTGTTAGAATTGGTTCTTACTCAGAGGCTTTGAATGTCATTAGAGATTTTGTTAAGAAGCTTAATTCATCATCTCTTACAGATGATGGAAAAACTCAGATTCTTTCTAAAGTTAGTGATAAATATAGGATGATAGCTATTTTGAGTGTATCTAACAAGGTTTCCAATGACTTGGTTCAAGCAGAAAAGTTCATAGCAAAAGGTGAAAAATCAGCAGCTTTTTCAGTTTATGAAGATATAGTCAAGTTCATAGATGAAAGCATAGTTGAATTTGGTGACGTTAAAGATGAGTTGTTGAAGATTAGAGATTCTGTGTTATCTAATTTTATACCATTAGGTATAGAGGTTATAAGTAATAAAGTTTCTATTGTTTTGATATCTGTTAAGGATCTTGAAGATAAGAAAAACTACACTAATGCTATAGATTTAGTTTCTTCTGCCTTGAAGGAAATAAGATTTTCTAAGATTTACTTTTTGGAAGAGGTAAAAAACTTTGAGAGTATCCTTAAAGACAAATACGAATATCTTGTCAATAAAAGTATTGAAGAAGAGCAAATTGGTGAGGTTAAAGCAATTTATGACGAGATAAAACCTATATTGAAAGAGGCTGTTAGGTTAGCTAGCATTGAAGAATATGACTCTGCTATTAAGAAATATCGGGAGGCTATAAAAATAATAGAGATTTCTGAATTTAAGGAAAATCCATTCTTGGTAAAGTTAAAAGACAGTATTATGAATGATATTATTAAGTTGGAGCAAGAGAAAAAAGCAAGGGAGGAATTGAAGGCTAAAAGTATAAAGATTCAGGAGGAGATTGAGAAGAAAAAGAAGGAATTGCCATGGTGGGTAAGAATGCAAAAGGCTTGGACTGGTGTTGGCCTTGAGATTGGTTCTTCTGTTATAGTTCCAAGTGGAAATGATTTTTATGTCACGAATATGAATATTAATGTTTTTGGGAAATTACACATATCTTTTTTACCGATACTAGGGTTTTCCATAGGTGGGTTCTATAATGCTAATTCGCAGATTGTTTACTCGAATTCTGCTTATTTGTATTGGATGGGATTAGGTCAGGTTTCTTTAAGGATACCTATAGTAAAGCAAATTTCGATTTTTGGGGCTTTTGGTAGTGGTATTGGACAAAGTGTCATCGAACCTCTTAAGCTTAGAATGGGTCAGGATTATTTATTGAACACAGGAATAGATTTAAAGTTCAGTTGGTTTGGTATTAGGTTATCTTATGACATGGCTTTCTACGATAACTTTGCTAGTAGCCAGATAGGTGGAGGTTTTGGAATCATTCTATGGGCTACTGAAGATTAAATATTGTCTTTGATTATCCATAAAATACCTAAAATTATTGTTACGCTAAGCAATATCAACGTTGTTACTTTTGTTACTATCGTTATTTTTTTGGAGGATAGTAGAAAAATGCTCATTATTATGCTAATGGATAGTCCTATGACTACAAGTGTTAAGTTGTTAAGCAATACGAGTAAGAATGCTATGGTAGAAATTATTATTGTTATTGTATCTTCCATACTTATGCGAATGTAGGCACCTTTCTACCAATTATCTGGGCTATTAATTTTATTTTTTCCATGACTTTACCAAATTGTACTGGTGTTATTGATTGATCACCGTCTGACCATGCGTTTTCTGGATCATTGTGTACTTCTATCATTACTCCATCTGCGCCTGCTGCTATTGCTGCTAGGGCCATATCTGATACGTATTTTGATTTACCTGTTGCATGACTTGGATCTATTATTATTGGTAGATGAGTTTTTTCTTTCATTACAGGTATTATATTTATATCAAGGGTGTTTCTTGTAGAAGTTTCAAATGTTCTTATACCTCTTTCACATAGTATTACGTTATAATTTCCGCCAGACATTATATACTCTGCTGACATTACCCATTCATCTGCTTTCATTGCTAAGCCTCTCTTGAGTAAGACTGGCTTCTTTATTTTACCTAATTCTTTGAGTAATGCGAAGTTTTGAGCATTTCTTGTTCCTACTTGTAGTATATCAGCATATTCTGCCACTAGTTCTACATCTCTAGTGTCTAGAACTTCAGTTATTATTGGTAGTCCTGTTTGTTCTTTTGCAAGTTTTAGTAATTCGAGTCCTTCTTTCCCTAAGCCTTGGAAAGAATATGGTGAGGTTCTTGGTTTGAATGCACCACCTCTTAAGATGTTTGCTCCATATTTCTTTACTTCTTTTGCTATATACGTTATTTGCTCCGGCGTTTCGACACTACAGGGTCCTGCTATTATTGCTAATTCGTCACTACCTATTTTTACTGTACCAATATCTATTATCGTGTTTTGAGGATGAAAATCCCTACTTGCTAGTTTGTATGGTTTGGTTACCCTTATAACTTGCTCAACATTATCGAAGCTCTCTATTGGTACGTTTATTAATTTATTGTCGTCTCCAACAACACCTATTACAATCTTTTCTACACCTCTTGAAATATGAGGTTCCAAACCGTGTTCTTTAATTTTTTCTATAATGTGCTCAATATCTCTTTCTGTTGCTTCTTTTTTTAAAACTATTATCATGGGTTCCCCCTTGTTTTCGTATTATATTCGAATAGTCTAATTACAAGATAATTATCTTTTCAACTTAAATTGAAGCTGTGTAAAAACTTTGGCTCCTAAAATCATCATCTGGTTAACTTATCTTGATACTCATTATCCAGAAGTATTATATGATTTTCTGTTACTAGGATATGTTCTTCATCTTCACTCTTTTGTTTATTAATTTTAACCCTTTGCTCTTATAGTGAGGTATTGTTTCAAAATTTATAGAAACTTCTAAGATCGATTACTTCCAAAAAACTAAATTTTTTGGCTTTGGTATGTAAAAACATTTTTCAACGTATTTGATTATGATCTTTCTTTCTATATATATTGCTTTATTTTTCTGGTTTCCATCTCTTTTTATGTGTTGGAAAATATTTGTATATAACTTCCTAGAATAGGTTGTAAATGAAAAAGCCTATTCAATAGGCTACGTTAATGAAGTGGTTTAATTATACCTTAAGGGAAAGGTATAAGCGTATTTTTTACATATCATGAGTTAAATTGATTATATCCTGTTTGGTATTATCATTTTATCGTTTATTATGAAAGAAAATTTTATTATATATCTACCGGTTGATGGATCTTTAGTTGGTTTACCTATTGTTTCATTTCTTTTTACGTTGTCGCCTATTTTTACTGTTTCTTTATCTACCATACCGTATATTGAGTATAAATTATCTGAATGCTTTATTATTATTGTTTTGCCGAATATACTAAATGCACCTATGAATATTACTTTGCCATCCATTACTGATTTTATATCTTCTTCTCTGTTTGATATTATTTCTAGAAATTTGCTAGAGTGATTTCTTACATATGTTGTAAAGCTTAATGGAAGAGAATAATTTAGATTCTTCATTTCAAAAGAAGGTGATTTTGGAATTTCCTTCTTGTATTCTTTATCAAGTACTATTATCATGCCAGGTTTTATTATTGAGTTGTTGTTTAAGTTATTTAATTTTTTTATTTTTTCTATGCTTGTTCCTGTCTTACGTGATATTGAAAAGATAGTATCACCTTTTTTGACAACATATACGTTATCTGTATTTTGGTGGGTATTGTATTTTTTCTTTGGAGTTTGCAAAGGGGTAGAGTATTTAGCTGATGGTATTATAATTTTTTGCCCTATTTTTATATCTATGCTTTGGAGGTTGTTTGCTGATATTATTTCTTCTAATGTTGTGTTGTAGTGCTTTGATAGACTAAATAGTGTATCACCTTTTTGGACTATGTGGATTATGTTGTTCCTTATTGGAATCTTTATTATATCTCCTTCTCTAAGTGTTGATATTGAGTTTTCTTTCTGTATTATCCAAACTTCTGTATTGAATTTTCTTGAAAGGGAGAAAAAAGTATCACCTTTTTTTACTTTGTAATTTATATGTTCTTTAGCTGTTGCGTTTATTGAGAGTACTGAGATTGACAGAGATATTGTCAGGAATTTTTTTATGGTATTAGTAAAGATCACAAATATATATTTCGGAAAAAATTAT
>JBKBIJ010000119.1:0-6359 GCA_046299455.1 Brevinematia bacterium
GGTAATAGAGTTCAAGCTGGCGGATTAAATATAGATGGTATTATCGAAGTAAAAGTTACTTCTTTATCTAAAGATACTATTATCAGTAAAATACTAGACCAAGTATACAGCCATCCAGATAGGCCTAAAACTGAAAGATTTGTAACTCAGTTATCGAAAGTATACGTACCATTCGTTTTAGTTATGGCTGTCTTAGTTTCCTTTTTACCACCAATAATATCAGCAAGTTATCAGTTTAAGGAATGGATATACAAAGGACTTATGCTCATAGTTATATCTTGTCCATGTGCTATCGTAATCAGTATACCATTGGCTTACTTTAAAGCTATAGGTATACTTTCAAGTAAATCCATCTTAGCTAAAAATATTTCTGAAATTGACGAACTACCAAAATTGAAGACAATATTTTTCGATAAAACTGGTACAATAACAAAGGGACATCTGGATATTAAAGATTTTATTTTATCTGAAGGTGTTTCAAAAGAAGAAATTTTGAATACCTCAGCAGCTTTAGCCCAATATTCTTCACACAAAATTTCAAGATCTATACTACATTACCTAAACTACAACTTACCCAAAGTACAAGTGCAAGATTTCAAAGAAATACCTGGATATGGAATACTAGGAAATGTTGACGGTATAAGAATAGTCGTAGGAAACGATAAGTTATTACACAGAGAAAGAATAGAACACCAAAAATGTATAGAAAGCTCAACTGTAGTACATGTAGCTAAAGATAACAAACATCTAGGCACTATTTTCTTCGAAGACGATGAAAGAAAAGAAGCAAAAAACGTTTTAACAAAACTTAGAGAAATGGGTATCAATACAATACTCCTTACAGGAGATAATGAAATAAATGCTAAAAAAATAGGGAAAAACTTGGGATTCGATTTGGTTATATTTGGCAAAAACCCTGAAGAAAAGTCAGAAGTTATCAGAGAGTTTAAAAGAAAAACAAAGAGTAAAGTTGCTTACGTAGGAGACGGTATAAATGATAGCTTAGCAATGCTCGAAGCAGATATAGGAATCTCATTCAACACCCCTCTAAACTCCATAACACGCATAGCAGCTGATATAGTCATAGGTAGCTCTAATCTGGAGAAAATACTCGAAACCATAGTTATAGCCAAAAATACAAGAAAAATCATTATTCAAAATATAATACTAAGTTTAGCTACCAAGCTCAGCGTAGGTATATTAGGAATATTGGGTTTTATGTGGTTATGGTTAGCAGTAATTGCAGATAGCGGTATTGCTTTGATAACTGTACTAAACGTTGTAATTAAAGATTTTCTAAAACATCGCTATAATTAGGTTCGCTACCTATCTCTTTCACAACTTGTTTGTACTTGATTTTACCATCTCTATCAACTACGAAAATAACCCTAGCAAGTAATCCTAATTCTTTAACGTAAACACCATACTTCATACCAAATTCCCTGTACTTGTAATCGGATATTGTTTTTACATTATCCACATTATTATTACCACACCACCTCTTTTGGGCAAAAGGTAAATCCATGCTTATGGTTAAAATAACAACATCATCATTAAAATTTTTAGCTAATTCATTAAACTTTTTCGTTTCAATATCACAAACCGGTGTATCAAGAGAAGGTACAGAAGAAATAATAACTTTTTTACCTACAAAATCACTAAGTCTAACATCATTAAGAGAATTATCAACAGCAACAAAATCAGGAGCAATGTCCCCAACTTCAGCAAAATTTTCACCGACAAGAGTAACATAATTACCCTTAAACGTTACAACATCTTTTCTTTCTTTCATAATACCCTCCAAGTTAGAAAATATACTACTTTTGTAGTATTTTGTCAATTGTTCTCGAGGATTTAATAAAACCTAAGTTTATTTCTTTTACCTATTCTTCTTACAGCCTATTTGAATAATTCTTTTACCTCACTAATGTTATGCTGTGTTGAAAATCCAATTTCCTGAATCTCTTTTTCTTTAGTCCATTTTTACAATCTGTTTGTACAATTGGAATTTTTAAGACAGTTTTTTTGAAAGATGTAGTATTTTCAAGGGGTTATCTGATTTTTCAAATACATTTTTGAACCCCCTAAAAAAGGATTTTCTTTGAGTAGGGGTCTTTTTCAAGGAGGTATCCTAATTTTATTTTGATAGATATATTACTAACACCTTTAAGTGAGAAAATAACATTTTTTAACATTTTCTTTCTTCTAGGATAGGGAAAAATAACCAATTACACCTAAAAGATCACGTTCACCAAAAATTAAGTTTCTTATGTTTCATTTTTTCATGTTTTTCTTTAAAGCTTATTCAAAAAACCACCTTTATGGTATTTTTGTTTCTTAATCTTTTGAGAATGTTAGTTTCTTTGAATAATGGTATTTTCAAGAGATTATTCCATTTTTCTTAGCAATATTTTTTAGACCTTTAAAGTGAAAAGGTAAATATTCTTGAGACATCCTCGATGTACAATTGATAGTATGTTAAAAATACAATTTTCTAGATACTTTTCTTCTAGATTACTTATTTAGAATTTACTCTAATAAGCGTAATTATCATTGTATTTCTGTTTATTAACTTCTTAAGTGGTATTCTACGAACTAATTACCTTATGAGTTTTTACATTTTCTGTAAGTTTATAGCACTTATTTTCCCTTACAACTTATCTAGATTGGTTTTCTTATTAGGTTAGTTCCGTTCCATAACTTCTAAAGAAGTTAGTTTCTCAGAGTAGTAGCTTTACTTGAGGGATCATAAGATTCCTTAGTGATAATTTTCAAACAATTCTAAGCAGAAAAGTAATATTTTTGAGACATCTTCGAATACAATTTGAATATGGAAAATTAATAATACAGAATATATTGTAAAGTTTTTAGGAGGTTTAACCTATGTCAAGAGGTTTAGAGGTCCATTTAAAGAATGAAGAACTTTATAATAGGATAATTAGTTTTAGAGACGCTGATGAAGCAAAATCGATGGGGCTTTATCCTTATTTTAGACCTATTGAATCATCTCAAGATACGGAAGTATATATAAATGGTAAAAAATATCTTATGTTAGGATCAAATGCGTATCTAGGTTTAACGACAGATCCTAGGGTAATAGAAGCAGCTGTTGAAGCAATTAGGAAGTATGGTACTGGTAACGCTGGTTCAAGGTTTCTTAATGGTACTTTAAAAATCCATGAAGAATTAGAAGAAAAGCTAGCCAAATTCGTCAATAAGGAAGCAGCACTACTTACGAGTACTGGTTATATGGCTAATCTTGTAGCTATTGCAGGGCTACTAGGTCCTGGTGATGCAGTTATAACTGACAAACTTGATCATGCAAGTATCATAGATGCCTGTAGACTATCAGGCGCTAAGATGTACAGATTTGTACATAATAATGTAGATCATTTAAGGAAAGTATTGTCAAAAGTAGAAGAAAAGGCTAGATTAGTTGTCGTTGACGGAGTGTTTAGTATGGAAGGTGATATTGCTAATTTACCAGAAATAGTTAAAGTGTGCAAAGAATACAACGCCTGGATCATGGTTGACGATGCTCATGGTATGGGAGTATTAGGTGGTAAATATGGGCAAGGAACTGCTCATCACTTCAGACTTGATGATGAAGTTGACATAATAATGTCAACATTTAGCAAGAGTTTTGCTTCGATTGGTGGATTTGTTGCAGGAAGCGAAAGATTAATAAATTACCTTAAACACAAAGCAAGAGCTTTAATATTTAGCGCTAGTCCAACCCCAGCAACTGTTGCCACTGTAAGTAAAGCAATAGATATAATATACGAAGAACCAGAAAGGATAGAAAGACTATGGAAAATAACCAATAAAATGTTAAAAGCCTTCAAAGATATGGGATTTGATACAGGCAGCGCTTGTACACCTATAATACCTCTCAAAGTAAATAATTTCGAAAAAACACTGAAATTCTGGAAAGCTTTATCAGACGAAGGTATTTTCGTAAATCCCGTGTTACCACCAGCAGTACCACCATCCGAAACAATCATCAGAACAAGTTACATGGCAACACACACAGACGAACAACTAGACTGGGCACTCACTGTGTTTGAAAAACACGGAAAAGCTCTAAATATAATAAACTAAAATGCCCAAATGGATAATATCTAAAAGTATAGAAATAGATGCATCTCATGTTGTTGAAGGCTACCAAGGTCCGTGCTCTAGATTACATGGTCATAGATGGAAAATAGAAGTATCAGTTATAGTAGATAAACTAGATAACATAGGTATTGGTATAGACTTTGGTGAAATAAAAAAAATCTTACAAAAATTAAACTTGGATCATCAGCATTTAAATGATATAATATCACCAGCTACCGCAGAATATTTAGCCAAGTACGTTTTCGACGAAGCAAAGAAAAGTGGTTTAAACGTACACAAGGTTACTGTCTGGGAAACACCATCAAACAAGATAGAGTACTTTGAATAAATTCAGAAACAAATAGATATATCTCTTCCCTGAACAAGGAAGTCTGTTTTATTTGGAAACCTTTTAGTTACTTTGCTTCCAGACATTTCTTTAACTTGTATTCTTAAATCTATAACTCTCTCAAATATCATTTTCCATCTATTCAGATTAGAAAACACATTCACTTCAAAACGTCCCTTTTTCATATCGCTAAAACTCATATCGTTTAAATCCCCTGTTATCACTACCCCTGGTCCCTCACAAAACCCTACTTCAAAAACATTATACTTCTCTTCCAACCCACTACATTTAAATAAATCGTGGTGATATCTAGAAGAATTGAAAAGAATTACACTCTTACCAAGTACCAAAGATTCATATAACGTCATTCCAAACGACGTCACAACTACTCTGGAGCTTGCTATAATTTCATACAAAGGTACACCTTCAAAAACCTTTATACCTCTCGAAGAACATATATCTCTTATTACTTCTTTATTCCTAAACAGTTCCCCTATAATGACACCAGAATTATTACCTTCAAAAACCTTTGAAAATTTTTCCAAAAAAACCAAGGTTAAGCCTCTAGGGTCTTCACCTCCAAAAGTAACAACAAGTTCAAGTTCATCAGATTTACTATCAATTTCTCCAAGAGCAGGATCAAGTATCAAATAATCGTATCCCTCAAAGTTAGGAGAAGGACCATAAATTCTAACATAAGGTAATGACATCACTGAAACAAGGTATGGTTTATATGTCTCAGAATCATCCAAAGATATTAACTTCTTGTTTTTACTCAAAAGATGGTTTACAAAATATTCATCTACTTCCCTTGCATCAAACATAATAACTCCAGAGTTACTAATTATACTATCATCTATATCTAATATATTTAACACCTTTGTATTTATGGAATTATCATTCAAAAATTTTTCCAAAACTTTCGACCTTTTGAAATGCCCCAAACCAAAGTTTTCACCAATCCTAGTTAGAATTAAAACATCTACAGTAGCCATTCTTGAATCCGCAAAATTGCTGGTTTGTACAAAAAAGAAACTATATCATATATTTCCCAACTAAACGTTATGAAACCTAGATAACCTAAAATAGGCATTTCAAACAATTTGATATTCCCTAATATAGGTACTGTATAAAACCATCTAGTTGACGCAAACCAATTTACACTTTCCCAAAGTACCCCACAAATTAGACCTGTAAGTGATAAAAGAGCTATCACCTTATAATTTCCCTTCTCAAGATACCACAATATTGATGGTTTCTGCATAAGATAATTTATTGGATCTAATATAAGAAAACATGAAGTCCAGACAGCAAAAGCCATATACTCACTAGCCCTGAAATCTAATAAAAATTCTAACCAAGAAAAAAGCTTAATATCCGCACTCCTCTCTATAAATCGCAAACTAAATGGAATTATAGGTAATAGCAAAAACAATATCCCTACACTTATCATTATTGTCAAATAGGAATTTTTCATAGGAATACCTCTAAACTCGATTCGAACATTCTTGAATATAACTAAAAAAAGCCCATATGTTAACAATATAGCTGGCATTATGGTACCAAAAGCCCAAAAATATCCAATATACCTAGCTATTCCTCCTGGTAGATTTTCATAATGCCAGTTAGATAAAAAGATATTCGTCCACTCGAAGAACCACCATATTACTACAGACAATAAAAAAACTATAAAAAATCCTTTAGATGCAATAAATGACTTTCCCTTAAACGAATATATTATACCATCAAGTAAAAGGATATATCCCGTCCAAAATACTGGAGTAAGCCATGTTAAAATAATATTAACTCTAAATATTACTCCAACTAGCACTAAAAAAAGTGCGAAAATCCCAAAGTAAAACCAAAAAGGTAAATACCTTTTCATAACTAAACTGCCTATTCGTTATTTTTT
>JBKBIJ010000120.1:0-6341 GCA_046299455.1 Brevinematia bacterium
TATATTACTGGTATAATAAAAGCAATAAAGAACTTCTAAGATATAAGTCTGATTTTAAAATACCAATTATTAGTTTCAACGGCGAAAAAGTCATAAACTAAACTGCTACATTTGTATAATGTAAAAAAATTTCAAGCATTCTTGTAAAATTATGTATTATGGAAAGGGAAGAAATACTTTTTTTGAATCTCAAAGGTTTTGGCTTCAAAAAATACTCTTATATAAAAGACAACTTTGAATCATTATTAAAAATACCCAAAGATTGTACAAAAGAAATATCTAAAATGATAAGAGTAAAAGAGGAAGCAATAAAAAGCATAACACAAGAAAATATCGAAAGAGAAGTAGAATCTATAAAAAAAGAACTTAAGAAACACAATATAAATTATATAACGATAGAAGATGAAATCTATCCAGAAAGGTTAAAGAAAATCCAAGATAAACCAATCGTAATATACTACAAAGGAGATATTTCTCTACTAAACTCAGATATAATATGCAGTATAGTTGGTACCAGAAGGAACGACGAGATAGGTAAAAAACACACAAAAGAAATAGTAGAAATGCTTGTGAAAAACAATGTGGTAATAGTTAGTGGACTTGCAAGAGGGATAGACATAATAGCACATAGACAAACATTAGAAAGCGGTGGATATACAATAGCAGTACTAGCTGGTGGATTAAATATTGTATATCCAAAAGAACACGAAAAAGATTTTATAAGGATATCCAACAAAGGATGTGTAATCTCTGAATTTCCACCTAACACGGAATACTTAAAAAGAAACTTTTTCATAAGAAATAGGATAATAAGTGGGCTTGGAGATATAACTATAATAATACAAGCTCCTGAAAAATCAGGTGCTTTAATAACAGGTGAATACGCTATAAAGCAAAACAAAACTCTAATGGTAATACCAGGAAATATAGAAAACCCTCTATATAGAGGGTCTAATATGATGATAAAAAAAGGTGCAATACCTATAATAGATTACAGAGATGTTCTTGAGGAGTTAGGATATAAAATTGTTGAAAACGATTCTGACAATAAACCAAAACAAGAACTTTCAGAAGAAGAAAAGTTTGTATACTCCTTTATAACAAAGGAGATAACAATAGATGAACTTTCTGAAAAAACTGGTATAACAGTAAATAAAATTTATCCTCTACTTCTTTCCCTAGAAATAAAAGGAATGATAATACAAAACATCGGCGGTACATTCTCAAGAATAGCGAACAAACACTGAAAATTTGATTTCGATATAAGAATTTCTTATAATTTTAATGTTAGATTTTTATAATTGGTATCTTTGGAGGTAAAATCATGATGAAAGATAAATTGGAGGATTTATTTAAAAAAGCTTCAGATTTAATTGAAAATAAGAAGTACTCAGAAGCTATTACATTACTTGAAGGAAAACTTCAAGAGATAAAAAACAACACTGATCTTTTATATCTTCTAGGAACAGCTTATAGAAAGAGTCTCATGTTCGAAGAAGCAATAAAAGTATTCGAAAAAATAATTTCATTAGATCAAGGAAACAAAAAGGCTCTTCTAGGTCTTGCGGACTCTTGGAGGGGACTAAAAAATTGGGAAAAAGCACTTAGCATATGGGAAAAATACATTGAAATAGACCCCAAAGATTCTCTTGTAATAACAAGGATTGGAGATGCTTACAGAAAACTAAAAAACTACCAAAAAGCTGAAGAGTACTATCTAAAAGCAATAGAAATAAATAACAAAAATAAGTTTGCTTTAATGGGAATAGGAGACATGTTTTACAAGTTAGAAGAATTTGATAAGGCATTAACATATTGGGAAAAACTCGTAGATATAAGACCTAATACCCTAAATGTTTTAACGATGATCGGTAATATATACAGAAGGAAAAAAATGTTCTCGAAGGCAGTTGCATACTATCAAAGAGCATTAGGTATCGATTATGAAAATTTCTATGCACTATATGGAATAGCAGATTCACTAAGGGGAATGGGGCAATTCAAAGAATCATTAAAATATTGGATAAGATTAGTAGAAAAATATCCAGACAACCCCAAGATATTAACAAGACTTGGTGACACCTTACTAAAATTAGGAAAAGATAATGAAGCAGAAGTAACGTTTAACAAAGCTCTCGAATCGGGTTATAGCAAGTATGCTCTAATAGGGCTAGTGAAAATAAAACTAAAAAGAAAAGAATATCAGCAGGCAATAGAAATATGCAACTCTCTCATGAAACAACATCCAGACGACGTAAGGATAATATTACTACTAGGCGAGGTATACGAAACAATGGGATTAAGAAAAAATGCAGAAGCTCTATATAAAACGTCATTACAAAAATTCAAAAACAATAGAGAACTAACAGCAAGATTAAGCAAACTATCCATCAAAAACTTCGAAGATAGTATAGAAAAGGTATAACACATAACTAATAAACCATTTCTTTTTTCCGTAAATTTTTACATGCGTAAAAAGGAATATAGAAAACCAACCCGTAGCAAAAAAAAGAATAAGCAAAATAAAGAAAAATTATACAAATTACTAATTATATTTTCTTCTTTAATGGCAATAGGTGGAACACTCTATATAGTTTACGATATATACAAAAATAAAGTTCACAACTACTTTAACCAAAGTATAACCTCAGACCAACCAATAAACAAACAAGAACAAATCCAATACCTTAACGATAAGAAAGAAGAAATAGAAGAAACCAAAGAAAAACAAAACGATATGATAGAAAATCAACAACAAAAAAATCAATATGACAACGTCAGAGAAACAAACATGAAAAAAACTCAGGAAAGTAAAATAAAAACAACAAAGAAAATTTACTTCTACAGAGTAAAGGATGACAGATTAGTGTTATCATATAAGGAATTAACAATGAACAGTGAGGATATATACGAAATCTTCAAATACGTAAAGACGCTTAAAAGCTCTGATACCGAAATATCGCTTGTGAATGCAAATGTGAAGTTAATAGATTATAAAATAATCGATGATACATTGGTAATAAACTTATCAAAAGAAATAGAAGAAAATGATTACGGAAGCACAGGAATACTCTATTCAATATATCAGATAGCATATACATTAGGAAATGCTGCAAAAACTAAAAAAGTACTAGTACTAATAGAAGGGATAAAACCAAAGTACATAGGAGGAGAAGGAATAGTATTTCAAAACCCTATAGAAATAAATAAGAATTACAATTTAAACTAAATCTGGAAAATTCTCGAAAGAGTTACCTTGAGTAAACCTAAAGCATTGTCTACATTCTTTTTGTAATTTATGTTGGGTATAAACAGTAACGAAGTTACAAGCCTTCCTAAAAGAGTTATAAAAAACAAAAACTCATAAACTTTAAAATTCTTATACAACAAGAAAAAACTAAACTCGCCAAAAACAACAACAATAAAGAATGAAATAGCACTACCTATAAGTATAGCGATACCGTTTATTGCACTAACGATAGAGAAAAAGTAATCCTTAAATTTTTGTTTCACTTCTGAAAATATAACATACATAAAAACAGATTCATACCCACCGGAAAAAACACCAGACAACAGTGGTTCAACAAAAGATAAAATAAACCAAAGCTCCTTAGGAACAAAAACCCATAGTGATATGGTCAAACATAACCCTAAGGTAGATAATTGCAAAACACTTCTAGGACCAAATTCGTCTAATATCTTTCCCCAAAAATAGCTTGAAATGGTCATACTTAAAGCATATATCGAAAATTGTATTCCAAGATACTCTGTTGATAAACCAAAGTTTTTTACGATTTGAACAGGTATAAAAGGTACACCTATAGAAGATACACCTTCAAAAAGCATAAAGAACAGTATTATACTTTTGTGTTTTTTAAGTTTTATTGAACTAAAAGCTAATTTCAAGAAATCTCTGAAACTTATATCCTGAGTTTTAGTTTTAATATCAAACTTAAAACTATACAACCAACTACTAACTACACCAATAACTGCCACAATCACAAAGAGAAGTATAAAAGCAACCTCAACTTTACCAAGCTTAGCAAAATACTCAATAATATATCCCCCAAACAAGAAACCAACTAACAAAAAAAACGTCGTAAAAGTCTTTCTAATACCCAAATACCTACCTCTAGTTTCTTCAAAAACAAGTAAATCCATCCACCTCATCCATATAACCATCAAAAACCTAAAGAAAACAAAAGATATTAGTGTTGAAACAATAAATACAGTCAAAGTTATACTAGATCTCCCAAAAATCAAAAGAGCAATAGCAGGAAGGATAAATATACACCTGTATACTAAGTTAGATATTATAGCAGATGTCTTTCTTTCACCTACCCTAACAAGATAATACCCACTCAAAATACCTAAGAACGAGAATATAAACTGAGAATTTGGTATAAGAGAAATCCAGAAATCTGGCCCATTCAAAAATATTATAAAACTCTGCAAAAAGAACCCTTGATGTAATATAGCACCAGATATCGAAGAAATACTACCTTCGATAATCGATATCTTAAGAGAAAACTCTCTCTCCTTTCTCCATTTATCCATATAACCTAAACACTCACAAAAATATCTATCAAACTACTTGGATCAAAAAATTCTTTATACGTCCTTATAGCAAAATTATCCGTCATCCCAGCAATGTACCAAACCGAAAGTCTATGTCTCCATTCTTCGTTAATCCCTGCTTCAAATAAATCCCAATATTCCCTATACTCATTTGGGTACAAATCTCTAGAACTCTTATCAGAAAAAACCTCAAATAATTTCTCTATTATCATTCTACATTTTTTTCTAGTCCTAAGAATATTTCTACTCTTGTATATAAGTTCATTTTCTATAGCCCTAAGTACTCTACTTTTTAAAAGAGAATCTTCATTAACAACAAGTTTATAACTATACCTTGTATTTCTTCCATCAACATTCTTCAATTTAACACTAACTACAAAATCATTTATTAGTTTAGAGGTTACATATTTAATTCTCATTTTTCTCTGAACCTCGGAAGACGAATTCTCGATAAACAAAACCATTTTTTTAACCCTATTAAAAACTCTTTCAATAACCTCCAAATCATAGTTAGGCAGATATTTACAAACTTTTTCAAGTAATCTATCATTTAAAAACTGCGACCTTAAAAGACCACTTTTTATTCCATCTTCTAAATCGTGAACTGAATAAGCAGAATTATCAGCCCAATTAACAATCTGACATTCCAAACTTCTTTTACTTTCAAAACTTCCACTCTTCTGCCATTCAGGATCTATCCAGTCAATTATTGACTTGAAAAAGTCGTAAGTATACAAAAACTTTGGATTTTCATCTCTGGTAGACTTATACTTCAAAAGGCCATCAAGAGTAGCTCTCGTAAGATTCAATCCCTTGTCCTCAACCTTTGTCTCAAGAAAACATAAGATAATGATGTTATGAGCATTAGCATCAAACCCTTCATACTTACTGTTAACTAAATTTAAGACCTCTTCGCCAGTATGTCCAAATGGCGGATGTCCTATATCGTGAGCAAGAGAAATAGCTTCAAGTAGATCTGTGTCAACCTTCAATCTTATACCTATAGATCTAGCAATTTGAGCAACTTCAATAGAATGAGTAAGCCTAGTTCTGTAAAAATCCATAAGCCCTGCACCATAAACTTGAGTCTTTGCTTGAAGCCTCCTAAAAGCACTACTATGAATTATTCTATCTCTATCGATTTGAAAAATCGTCCTACTATCACCCCTCTTCCTTTTTTCCTTAACAAACCTCTCAAAATCAAAATCAGAATAATCAACTACACAATTTTTCATATAACTTAAAAATAAATGATATACCAAAATTCAAACTGTTTTCAAACTACAAAGGAGAGCATATCAAAAATCTAGCTATCTTCTAAGTATCTTCTTCATTCATCTTTCCTAGAAGCTATTCGGATAAGTTCTTACATTGTATTACCTTTCCACGATTTCCTAAAGAACGTTAGTTTCTTGGAGCAATTCCCTTAAAAGTTTTTCTATAACCTTATAACAACTCG
Source organism: Brevinematia bacterium (assembly GCA_046299455.1). Taxonomy (GTDB): domain Bacteria; phylum Spirochaetota; class Brevinematia; order DTOW01; family DTOW01; genus SKYB106. Next base: position 6,038 of record JBKBIJ010000120.1, read on the forward strand.
CAACTTGTTTAAACACTTACTCTTAGAAAGATATGTTAAAAATATAATTCCCTAAATCCCTTCTCTATCTACCCTTCTATCTTTCATCCACATACATCTAGATAACTTCTCTTGCAATATTTCTTCAACATACCTTCTAAAAGGTAACAATTTCTTGAAGTAATGTAACTTTTTAATATTCTCATACAATTTATTTTGATAAATTTTCTTATGGATCTATTTCTATAAACTTCTAAGAACGTAGTTTTTAAGAGTAATAGCCATTTCTCTAAAGGTTTGTCCAATTTCTTAGGAATATCTTAAT
>JBKBIJ010000121.1:0-6275 GCA_046299455.1 Brevinematia bacterium
CTATAGATAGTAGAAGTTCAGTTTTGGGAATTCCTAGTTCTTTGCCTAAGTTACAAAAAGATTTGATAATTGTTAGAGAGGAATTTAAGAATCTAGGGTTTTCGATTTATTTGCTCAGAAGATGCAGTTTTGATGATCTTAGAATCAGGAATCATTGTTTTAGCATTATAGATTGTGTGAGAGGTGAAGGTAATAGAGTTTTTGGATTTGTTTCGTGGATAGATAAGTATGGTAATGTATTTTTACAGGATGAGGGTTATACGATATTTGTTAAGAATAAAACATTTTTTAACCTAAAGGTTGGTGATTATGGTATTTTTGAATTAGATGTGTATGATGAGTTTTTTGGTAAAAGTTTCTTTCTTAAAAATTTTTCTAACGAGGTTGAGAGTTAAGTTTAGTTTATAATTAAATAAAATTTTGAGGATTTTTATTGCTTTTTTAGTTTGAATTATTATTATTTATCTTTTAAGATTACAGTTTATGAAGGTTCTACTTATAGGTGCTTATGGTCAGTTAGGTACCAGTTTTAGGAAGTTTTTTGAATCAAATTGTATTGATTATATTCCAGTTAGTAGGACTAAAAGAGATGACAAAACTTTTGTTGCTGATATTTCTGATTGTAATAAGATTTATGAGATTATTAGGGATGGTAAATTTGATTTAGTTGTTAACTGTTCCGCTTATAACAACGTTGACAAAGCTGAAGTTGAGGAATATAGAATTGCGTGGCTTACCAATACTTATGGTGTTAGTTCTCTTTCTGTAATATGTAGAGATTTTGGTATACCTATTATACATTACTCTACAGATTATGTTTTTGATGGAAGTAAAAAAGAACCTTATGTTGAAGAAGATAAAACTCTTCCTGTTTGTAGATATGGTATAACTAAGTTATGCGGTGAAGAATTTTTAAGGTATAATTGGGAAAAGCATATATGTTTAAGGGTGAGTTGGGTTTTCGGTAAAGGAGAGACAAATTTTATCAAGAAGCTTCTTAATTGGGCTAAAGGTGGTGTAGTTAGAGTTTCTGTAGATGAAGTATCTTCCCCTACGTATACTGATGATATAGTTGAAGCTTCTTGGAAATTATATAGTTCTGGTGCTTTTGGACTTTACCATTTTTCGAGTGAAGGTGAATGTAGTAGGTATGAGTATGCTAAATTTGTCCTGGAGACATTAAACTGGAGAGGACAAATAATAGAATCTGAACAAGCATTTTTTAATCTTCCTGCTAGAAGACCACCTTATTCTAAAATCGATTCTTCGAAATTAAAAGGTACTATTAGCATTAATATACCTCACTGGAAAGAGGCTGTTTATAAGTATCTTAAGGAGGAATATGGGGTATGAAAATTTTGGTGACAGGGTGTGCTGGCTTTATAGGAACTAACTTTGTCTATTACTATATTAGAAAGTATAAAGATTGTTTTATCGTTGGTTTAGACAAACTTACATATGCTGGTAACCTTCAAAATCTATCGAATCTTAGAGATGAGGAGAAAGATAGATTTGTTTTTGTTAAAGGGGATATAAATAATGTAGAGCTTGTTAGTTATCTTTTTAGTATATATGATTTTGATGTTATTGTAAACTTTGCAGCAGAGTCACATGTTGATAGATCGATATTTGATCCTAGCGTTTTCATTTTGACGAACGTAATGGGCGTACAATCTCTTTTGAGTGTTGCTATGAATTTTTGGAAGAAAGGAGATGAGTGGAAAAGTGGTAAGAAGTTTATACAAGTTTCAACGGATGAAGTTTATGGAAGTTTGGGACCTGAGGGATATTTTACAGAAACAACTCCTCTAGATCCACATAGTCCTTATTCTTCTAGTAAAGCTGGGGGAGATTTAATAGCTAAAAGTTACTATGACACTTTTGGTATGCCCGTTGTAATAACAAGATGTTCTAATAATTATGGCCCTTACCAGTTTCCAGAGAAGCTTATACCTCTTATGATATGGAATGCTATAAACCACCGCGATTTACCAGTTTATGGCGATGGTAAAAATATAAGAGATTGGTTATATGTTGAGGATCATTGCGAAGCCATTGATTTGGTTATTGAAAAAGGGAAACCTGGTGAGGTTTACAACATTGGTGGTCATAACGAAAGAGAAAATATATACGTTGTTAAAAAGATAATTGAAATCCTCAGAAAAAAGACCGGTGACAATAAAATAAATGAAGGACCTATAAAGTTCGTTAAAGATAGACCAGGACACGACAGAAGGTATGCTATGGATCCAACTAAAATAATAAAAGAATTAGGATGGAAACATTCTGTAACCTTTGAGGATGGATTGGAAATGACTATAGATTGGTATCTGAACAACTTAAGTTGGATTGAGAGTGTTATATCAGGTGAGTATCTTAAGTTCTATGAAAAAAACTACTCTAATAGATAAATGTACTGGAAATTTTAGACATTTGAACAGTAACATACTTTTTTATCTTCCTTCTATCAGTATCAGTTACCATTTAAACTCGTTAATATAGTTCTTTTAATAACTTTTTGTGTATATCCTTATAAGCTCTTTTGATAAAAATCTTTCCCTCCAACTCTTGCTATAACTATGTACTCACTCAGTGAAAAAATTATATGCTATACTTTCTCTTTCTTTTACCATCTTCTCATACTCTAAAATCTCCCCTAATTCTCTCCTTATATCCTTATTTGCATATTCTATCGGATTTAAATCAGGTGAATAGGGTGGAAGATGGCAAAGTGAATATTTAGCTCCCTCGCTAAATTAATAACATCCTTTCCATGAAGTATTTTCGCATTGTCAAGTATTATTATGGGTTTTTGGGATTTTCTCCCTTATCAACTTCAAAAATAAATATCCTCTTTTTTTGAGATCTCTGAAACCATTACTATACAATCCCCTTCTAATGCCATAAATCCAAAAATACTCTTGATCTTCTTACTGTCTACCTTCTGTTTCACTCAAGAAGTATTCAATACTCTTACCTTATTATGAATAAGCTGTATAGATGTTTCACCAACAAATCATACAATTGCATTATCCTTCAATTCTCCTAATGATTTGAATTTTTTTAAAATATCCTCTGCATTCTAAGGTATTTCTCCATTTTTTATGTATTACTTCCCATATCACACTTTCTTCTCCCTTCTAAACATATACCACACTGTATTATATGCATACTCAACACCATACTTTGTCTTTATATATAGCTACATCTCTTATCCTCATCCCTCGCCCTCTTATCACTACTCATTCTTGGTTTGGGACTACCTGTGAATCTAGGTATTAGCCCCTTATATCCATTCTTATTCCACATCTTCAAATAAGATGATACAGTATTTTTATGTCTGGCTATAATGTTTGCTATCTCCTTTATAGGCTTCCCATCGTATCGGTGTATAACAGCCAAAATTCTTTCTTTAATTGTTGGATCCTTCTCTTTGTGATATAGTCTAACAAGTTCCTCTCTTAGAATATACCGCATCAGAACATCTCTTTTTTTCATATCATGTTTTAGATGAAATATATCATAAATATTTTGTGAATTTTTACAAAATACACAAAAAGTTAATCAAATCACTATATAACTTGTTATACGTATATATTTACTTTTAATTCAAGGGTTTTTATCTACTTTTTTAGATCTAAGGCCTCTTTCAATCTAAGTCTTTAAGATGGATTTTAAAGAAACACACAAATGACAGGATAGGAATTTATAAGTATATTTGCTATGTTTACTTTTCAGGTAGAAGCAGGTTGTCTATTATCATTCATGAGATATTACTTTGTTGAGGTAATAATGGTTTTAAAAGTACCTAAATAAGATAAATTTTTAATGTTTAAGTAAAGTAGAAGAAATGTTAAAGTTTTTCACAAATTTGTACATTTTTGTTTTTCAGACTTTTAGAAAGATATATTTAGGTTAAGTTTAATGTTTTTAAGAATTAAAACTTTACAGCATACTAGATGAAGATTTTAGAATTTTTTAAGCTATCTCTAAATGCAAGTTTTTAATGTAGAATTTTGGAAAGATACAAGAAGAAAAAAGAGATAGATTATTAGTATCTTCGATAGGTTGTTATACTGTAATCAGTTGTTTACCGATGAGAGTGTTTCCTGAGAGTGATTCTACTTTAACGTTGACGAACTTACCTATAAGGTTTTCATCTCCTTCGAATGCTACGATTTTGTTGTGATCTGTTCTGCCTAGTAACTGATTTTGAAATTTTCCTTTTTCTTCAACTAATACTTCAAACTCTTTCCCTACATCTTTTAAGTTACTCTCTTTACTTATTTTTTGTTGTAGTTCAATAAGTTTTTGTATCCTTTCGATTTTGATTTCTTCAGGTACTTGATTTACCATCTCTGCTGCTAGTGTTCCTCTCTTAGGATTGAATATAAACATGTATGCAAAGTCAAATCTTACTTCTTCAACAAGCTTTAATGTCATTTTGAAATCTTCTTCAGTTTCAGATGGGAAACCAACAATTATGTCTGTAGATATTGATGCATTTGGGATTTTTTTCTTTAAATACTCGATCATTTTTACATATTTTTCGTATGTATATCCTCTTTTCATTAGTTTCAGTATCCTGTCTGATCCGCTTTGTACAGGTAGATGGAAGTATTTGCATACTTTTTCTAACTCTTGTATTCTATCTATTAAATCTTCCTTGAAGTTTATAGGATGTGATGTCAGAAATCTTATTCTCTTTATACCTTCGATTTTGTTAACCTCTGTTAGTAGTTCTTTGAAGCTTGTTCCTATATCTCTCCCGTATGAATTTATATTTTGTCCAAGTAGTAATACTTCAACAACTCCTTCATCAGCTAATCTTTTTATATCATCTATTATCTCTTTCAAACTTCTGCTTACTTCTCTACCTCTTGTTTTAGGTACTATACAGTATGTACAAGCATGGTTGCAACCATGTATCACTGTCACAGATGCTTTGAAAGGATATTGATAATCCACAGTAGGTGGTAAAAATTCATATTTGTCCATTGAGATATCTATAACGTAGCTATCTCTTCTTAGTAAATAGTTTATCATTTTGCTTCTATTGTAAGTACCAAATATTCCGTCTATGTGTGGTGCTACTTTAAATAACTCCTGTCCCCAGCTTTGAGCCATGCATCCAGTTATATATATTTTTAGATTTGGGTTCTTACTCTTTAATCCTTTTAGGTAACCAAGCCTACCTAAAACTCTTTCTTCTGCAGTGTTTCTAACACTACAAGTGTTTATTATTATAACATCAGCTTCCATTTGGTCCTTGGCTTCTTCTAAACCAGCCAGCTCTAAAAACTTTTTAACCTCAAAGGAATCTGAAATGTTCATTTGACAACCGTACGTTTCTATGAAAAACTTCATATCTTACACCTAAACCCTATAAATATTATAAGATATAATGCTATACTTTTCAAAGTAAAATTTTTATTAATTGTCCTTGTCATTAGCTATCTTTAATGCATTTTATTCTTTCGTTTGAGTATTCTATACTTATTGGCTATCTACTTAATTTTGTTTCTTTGCCTTGCTAGAAAAGTTTCTTTTTCTTTCTCTATTTTACTATTTGAAACATTAGACATTATTTACCAAAGCATTAATAAACCTCAAATATTATTGTAATAAAAGATTAAAAGTTTCTAAGAATTACCTTTCTAGGGAAGGATAATATTAGTTTTTATTTTATCATTCTCTTTGGAAGACTTTTTTTATATCTTTGATGACCTGTTGAAAAGAATCTTTCAAAAATATTACTTTCAAGAAGCGAATTGGCAATTTCTTCGCTATAAGAGACAGTTACCCACTCTAGGTGTTTAATTTTTTATGATAACATTTTTTATATTTTGAGGTTGGATCGAAAATGAATATTAATATCAAAAATTTAATTTTCTTGTATCTAGCATAAATAGTGATTTTCTCTTAATAAGGATATTCTACAGGTTTTTATCTTTTTGTTTATTTCATTTGTAGTTTTTTTATATCTTTCATTTTTTTTCATTAAGTTTATCTTCTTTGTATCTTTTGACCTTAGAGTACCTAAAGGTAATATTTTTTACATCTTTAATAAGTCTAAACCTTTTAGATTTAATCAATTAACATTTCTTCTTATTCAGATAACTTAGCTATCGTAATAGTAAGAGATTATTTAAAGAATTACGCCGGGTGAGAAATTCGAAAAAATTCAAAGATAAGCCTATCAGTAAAAAGAGGCAGTAGGTCTATAATATTAGTCCTACAAAATTTTTAGGAGGTTTTAACATGGATATTTTACC
>JBKBIJ010000122.1:0-6245 GCA_046299455.1 Brevinematia bacterium
GTTTTAAGGAATATCAAAGAGCACGAAGATGATGATATTCATGGTGTAAATCTCATAATTAAAAGGGAAGTTTTTGAAAAAGTTTCAGGATTTCAAGAGACTTACCAATATACATCAGGAGAGGATACCATTTTTTGTTTAAGGGTTAAAAAAGCAGGTTACAAGATAATTTTTAGTCCTAATGTTGTTGTTTATCATCATAGAAGGACAATATTTTTTGATCATTTTAAACAGATAGCGAACTATGCGTTTCATAGGGGATTTTTTGTAAGGAAGTTTCCAGAAAATTCATTTAAACTTAAGTTTTTCTTACCGTCGCTCTTTTTGTTAGGAGTGTTGTTAGGAGGTCTCATTTCGTTGTTTTCTAACATCGTGTTAAAGATGTATATTTCAGTACTTTGTATTTACTTTTTAGTTGCTTTTGTTTCTTCGTTGAGATTGAATTTGATATCTACAATATTGACAACGTTAGGAATATTCTTTTCGCATCTTACTTACGGTTTTTATTTTTTAAAAGGTCTTTTGACTAAGGAGTACAAAGAAGAAGATAAATACTATGAAAGAATGATTCTCTCGCAGAAGAGGTTTCAAAGATGATTACATTACCCATTATAAGTGTTTGTCTACCAACTTATAATAATGCTAAGACAATTGGAAAGTGTTTAGAGACGATATTTGATCAAAACTATCCTCCTGAAAGACTAGAGGTGATAGTAATAGATGGTGGTTCTACAGATGAAACGTTATTAATAGTTGAGAAATATAACGTAAAGTTTCTGAGTAATCCTTACAGAATCGAAGAAAAAGGTAGGGTGATTGGAATAAATAATTCCAGAGGAGATATAATAGCATTCATTGATGCAGATAATTTTCTTAAAGATTGTGATTTTTTCAGTAAAATGGTAGAACCCTTGGTTGAGAATGATAAAGTAGCTATTTCTCAACCTAAGTACTATTACTTTGATGATAAAGATGACATATTTACTCAGCAGCTAGGATTACTAAGCGGAGATGATATAGTGGCTATATCTCTTGGAATGTATGAAAGATTTAATTACTTATCTCTTAGGTGGACGGATTCAAGGTTTTTGTCTATAGAGAAAAATCAAAGATATGAAGTTGTAAAGTTTTTAGACTTGAATGAGATGCCACCAATTGGATCTAACGGATGTTTTGTTAAGAAGGATGTTCTTTTTAAAGTTAAGTATGATCCGTTTATACATACAGATGTTTGTTATAGGATACTTAATATTGGTTATCTTTTTAGTGTGGTTGAAACAGGTCTGGTACATAAACAAGATGGTAGTTTAGTTACTTACATAAGGAAAAAAAATAGAAGGTTGAATAGGAATTATGAAGATCTTGGAAGAGAATATTATCAAAGAATACACAAAGGGAAATTGCTTCTTTTTATAGTTAAGTGTATCTTATTTGTGCCATTAATGGTTGAGGCTATACTAGGTTTTATAAGAAAACCAGCAAAGTTCTGGTTTTTCTATCCATTTCTAACAGAAATTAGCTTTTTGAATGTTGTTGTTCAAGTTGTAAAAAGATTCTTTAAGGGTGAGAAAATATGGAAATAAGTGTTTGGTGGTATTATTTTAAAAGAGGAAAATGAAAATTTGTGTTGTTTTCAAATTCTTTACCTGTAATCTCCTGGTAAAGTCAAAGTGAGGGAACTCCTTTTTGGTGTAGCCTCGAAAAACAATTGAAAGTAAAAGTGCTATGTTTAATAATATATACTGATTTTTGATCTGAGACGATAATTTAAGTGTTATGGAGGTAAAGATGTATTTGGACTTTTTCCAAATAACAAAAATTTTTGTATCGTTTGTGATCTTGGTTTTCATGTTTTTAGAGTACCAAAGAAACAAGAACAAGGAATTTCTTTTTTTAGGTATTATTTTTAGTATATTCTTTTTGAAAGAAATCTTTTATATTGTTATTAACTTATATGGTTCTTTTTATTCGATAGTTAAAAATCCTACTACTGGTGAGATTACTAAGGTTCTTGGGAATGAGATTCTTTTTGAGTTTAGATTTTTCCTATGGCATATTTTTGAAGTTATCTTCGTTCTGTCTCTTTCTTATCCATTTCTTTTCCTTGTGGGATCACTTAAGAAGGGAGGGAATGTTGTAAATATTGTTACTTTTGTAATAAATATTTTCTTGGTTTTAGGTGTAATTGTTTCTGTTTTTGTAGGTATTAAGGATCCGTTATATGTTTTGATGAATATATCGAATAATAATACTCAAGTCGCAGTTAATCAATCTTATGTGTTGTTATTGCTTAAGTTTTGGTGGATATATGGTTTTTGGAAACTAGTGTTGCTGATTTATTCTGTTGTTATTGTGAGTAGGATATATGGTTTTACTGCTCAAATGTTACCACATATATATGTATCGAAATTTATGTATATTGTTTCAGCTTCTTTGTTTGGTATTATTTACCTATTTTCTTCGATAGTTTTTATACAAGCTTCTGGAGGTATTGGATATAATTTGATAGAATTACTAGGTTTTTTGTTTTTGATAGCTTTTTCTTACAAGGTATTCAGAGCAGATGTTATGGATATGAATTTTAGAATACAAGATTTGGAAAAAGAGAAAGATTTAGTTATCGATCTTATGAGGGAAATAGGGGATACTTTATCTGTTGAGTTGGATATGGATAAAATTTTCTCTACCATAGTAAATGCTGCGATTGAAGGTACTTCTTCTAAAGCAGCTGCAATTTTGTTGAAAGATCCAATAGGTGATACTCTTAGTGTTAGGTATGTTAAGGGATTATTCCCGCCTGTTAAACCTATAAAAGTTGATCAATCTGTTGTTTTGAAAGAGAGTCAGATAGTTGATATTTTTAAATCCACAAAGATATCTATAGGTGATACTTATTTAGGTTTACCTGCAAGTACTGGGGAAACGCTGTTCATAAAAGATGCGGAAGAAGATCCAAGGATTATCCAGACTGCTAAAGGGATGATGGATATAAAGTCGGTTATAGTTACTCCATTGAAAATACAAAATAATATTATGGGAGTTTTGGCTGTTCTTAACAAAGCATCTGGTGGTGTCTCTCATACACAGAGTGATCTATCACTTATACAAACACTGGCGGACCAAGCGGCAATTACGATAAGGCAGTTCGAAATGTATAAAGAAATAGTTGAAAAAAAGCAAGCAGAAAGAGATATAAGTATTGCTAGCGAAATACAAATGAATTTGTTACCTAGAAAGTTTCCTTCGTCACAGAAGTTGGATATGTATGGATTTTCGATACCAGCAAAAGGTGTTGGTGGAGACTATTTTGATTATATAAGGTTTGGTCAAGATAAGGTTGCTATGATCATAGCAGATGTTTCTGGTAAAGGAATACCTGCAGCTCTTATAATGGTGATGATTAGAAGTATTACAAGAACTGTTGCTTCACTTGAAAAAGATGCTAATGTGGTTTTGTCTCAGCTTAACAACTCTCTTAGTGGTGATATTGTTGAGGATAGATATGCTACTGCATTCTATTGTGTGCTCGATGCTGAAAGGAGAATACTCAACTATTCAAATGCTGGACACGGTCCGTTACTCCTTTTTAGAAGTAAGTCAAAGGAATTTGAATTACTTGATACTGAAGGAATGCCTGTTGGTATTATGCCTGGATCAACCTATGGACATGATTTCGTTGTTCTTGATAAAGGAGATATAGGTGTTTTGTATACTGATGGTATAACTGAAGCAATGAATGAATCACATGAGCTTTATGGTATGGAAAGATTACAAAATGTTATTTTCAAAAACCATGAACTATCGTCTAAGGAGATATGTGACAAGGTTCTTGAGGATGTCAATAGCTTTGTAGGTTCTGCACCACAACACGATGATGAAACAATGATCGTATTTAAGGTAATTTGATGATAGCTATCTTTGCTAACGGTTTTGGTGAAAATGCTATTGCTGGTAAGGTTGCTGGTGTTCTTTCTAATAATGGTTGTAAAGTTTTAGTATTTCCTTTGGTTGGTAAGTTGACGATTAATGGTGTTGAAGTTCCTTTTGTACCAAAAAGAACAGGATCAGGTGGTCTTACATTGTCTTCTTTGTCTAATTTTATCAAAGATTTAAGAGAAGGAGTTTTTTTAGACCTTTTTAGATTTATAAAAACTATAAGAAGTTATTCAAACATTAAAGTTGCTTTTGTTGTTGGTGATCCTTTCCTTTTGTTTTTGGTAAAAAGTTTTGTTAGAGGTAAACCTAAGATTGTCTTTAACTCGATATATAAGAGTGAAATTGTAGAGAAGCATTTATGGTTTGAGAAGTATTTTATAAAGAAATTTGTTGATTATTTTGTACCAAGAGATAGGATTACGGCGGAATATTTTATTAGGTTTGGGGTAAATACTGTATATTTTGGTAATCCTATGGTTGATGCAATTGATTTTAATAATAGAGATTTTAGGAAAGATAAGAATTTGAAAACGTTACTTCTACTTCCAGGTAGTAGAGAAAGTGCTTACAAAGTTATGGTAAAATTCCTTTGTATTGTTGAAAGTGTTTTTAGAAAATACGGATTTTTGAATTTCCTCTGTCCGCTAAGTAGTAGTATATCTGTTGACATTTTGGGATCTGTTGTTCGAAACTATGGATGGGATTTGGAAACAAGTGATGAAATAATAGTGATTAAAAAAGATATCATTGAGGTTATTTGTGCTTATAATTCTTTTGGTGATATGATGGTCGTTAGCGATGTTGTGCTTAGTTTTTCTGGTACTGCTACTGAGCAAGCTGCTGGTTTTGGTAAACCAAATATTATGTTTTTTGACAAAGAGGTTGGTTGGAGCAGGAAGTGGTTTGATAGACAGAAAATACTCTTGGGAGATAATCTCAAGCTATTTGATAGGTTTAATATTTCTGAGATTTCGAATGAAATTATTTATCTCCTTACAAACAATAAAGAAAGAGAAAGAAGAGGGAATATAGGTAAAAAGTTAATAGAAGGAATTGGTAGCATAGAAAGAATATCCAAATTTTTGATTAATCTTTTAGATGATTAATTGCCTCATCTATTGTATTGAATAGAGGTATTATTGTATTAAGCCTGTCTATTTTAAGTATAAATGATACTTTGTTATCCTTCGTTACTACTGAGAATTTACCATTCTTTGCTTTTACTATTGACATAAGCCTTACGACTATACCTACACCGAAGGAATCTATCTCCGTTGTCTCAGAAAGGTCTAAAATTACTCCTTTTGTTTCTATAGTTATTTCAGGTATAGGATTTGATAAATCGTCAACGTTAAATATGGTTAAAGACTTGGTAGGTTTTAGTATGGTAACATCTTCTAATTTTATGACTTCAAACTTCATAACTTAAAGACATTTTAAATACTTTGTTTAGTTTTTTTCAAATATTAAAGACAATATGTTAAAATTCCAATTTCTAGCTTCTTTCTAATGAGTTTATTTTTGCAACTTATTTATAAAAGTACTTTTGTTATTGTATTTCTGTTATGTAACTCATACAGAATGAGATTCTTCTATAAGTTTAGGACCTCTTATTCATAGAGGTATTCTTTAGAAAGCTATGTTTAAAGATCTAATTCCCTAAATCTATTCTTTTACCTATCTTTACTATAAAGCTATTAGGATAAATTCTAGAAAAAAGTAATTCTTGGAATAAATGGGTTTTTAAATAGTTATCTAGTTTTTGGCGATATTTCTTTACACCTTTAAACAAGAAAATATTTTTGAAGCTTCCTCTTTTACTGCAATGGTATTTTAATTCTATTAAGAATTGTAACTTTATATTTGTTTAGGTTTTTGTTTGTCCTTCTTAAGGATTTTAGCTTTTAATATTAGTAGTATTTAATGTATCCTTTCTTTTGCTGAATATAGTATTTGAGATCTATTAGGGATGCAGTAAGGATGTGCCAAAATTCCAATTCCTAGAACTTTTTCCCTATATTTTTCACTGCATCTTATCTAGGCAAATTATGTTTTAATAACCTCTAAAAAAGTATAGTTTCTCTAAGTTAAATCTCTTTCAAGTCATTACCCAATTCCCTAATATCTTATAACACTTTTAAGTGAAAGTGCATTTTTGAAATACCTTAAATTACAACATAGCTTTTTAAGAATGTTAGTTTTTTGGTGAAAGAACTTTTAAGCAATTACCCAATTTCCTAGATAGTGTTAGTTTCTTCAAGTAATGGGTTTCTTTAAGGAGTTTTCAATTTCTTAGCCATGTTTTTGAA
>JBKBIJ010000123.1:0-6067 GCA_046299455.1 Brevinematia bacterium
TTATTCTATTTTTTATAAGATCAGAAACCTGCTTTATAAGTTCATCAATATTAGAGATATTCAAACCATATTTATTTACGCAATCCGAACAAACATGAATGTCTTTCTTATTTCCACTATAGAAAATAGATATACTCACTATACTTTCATTACTCTTGCATATTGAACAAAGCATAAATCCAACTACCTCTATAAATAATATAATACATTCTAAAGAGATTTACAATATTTTATTGCCTTACCCCAAATATATTCAAAACAAAGAAACCTTTTAAGCTAGAAATAGTATCCAATCACCTTCTCCTCAACTTCTCCGGAACTTTCAATACTGCAATATAACAAGATTTCTATCTTTTATGTAGGCACAAACAAGTAAAATTAAAATCCTCTATTTTTAGAGGGGTATCAAAAGTAAAAAACTAAACATATTTTTAATAATAACGACAAAAAATCAAATTACATATTTCACAAAAATGAATCCTAAAACAATAAGCAAAACAAAAGCTAAAGCAAGCCAATCGAAGTACTTATCTATAAACCTTTTTGCTTTCTCTCCAAAGAACAACATTATAATTGCAACCAAAAAGAATCTAGCACCTCTACTAACTAGAGATGCTGCAATAAACATTGGTAAATTGAAGTAAAAAGAACCCGAAGCAATAGTAAAAACTTTGTAAGGTATAGGAGTAAATCCTGCTATAAGAACGGCTATAAAACCATAGACATCAAACATATTTTTAACACTATTATATGCATCCCAGTAATTGTATAAGTTTAGAAGGAATTTGCCAACTGTTTCAAAAAGGAATACACCTATAGTATAACCTAGAATTCCACCCAAAACAGAAAATATAGTTGTAAACAAAGCAAATTTCAAACTTTCTTTAGGTTTTGAAAGGCAAAAAGCAATGAGAAGTGGATCAGGTGGTACTGGGAAAAAGGAAGATTCAGCAAAAGCAACCGAATACAAAACGCCCTTACCGCTAGGCTTGTCAGCCCAACTCAAAACCCAGTCATAAAGAGATCTCAAAGGATTAACCATAAAAACAGCCTCCAAACTTATAATTCTAATCAAAGAATAATAAACAATAACCAAATTATGAGTAAAAGCTACAATAACAATTCAGCTATCTGTACAGCATTAAGAGCTGCACCTTTTCTTAGGTTATCTGCAACAATCCACATAACAAGACCATTTTCAGTAGAAATATCTTCTCTTATCCTACCAACATAAACATCATCAGTACCATCTCCATTCAAAAGAGGTATAGGATAAACATCATTAAAAGGATCATCCATAATCTTAACACCCTTTGCTTTACTCAATATTTCTCTTGCTTTTTCAGGAGTAACTTTAGTTTCAGTTTCAATCCAAACTGATTCACTATGCCCTCTTATAACCGGAACCCTAACAGTAGTAGAAGAAACCCTTATTTCAGGATCGTGCAACATTTTCCTAGTCTCATTAACAATCTTCATTTCTTCCTTGGTATAAAGATTATCCAGAAAAATATCTATCCTAGGTATAACATTCATGAATATTGGGTAAGGAAATTTATTAGGTTTGTAATTTAAAATACCGTCTCTCCCAGATTTACAGTAAACCCTAACTTCGTCTTCTAATTCTTCTATAGCCATTCCACCAGCACCAGAAACAGCCTGATAAGTTGAAACTACTATCCTCTTTATTCTTGAATAGTCATATATAGGTTTTAAAGCTACCAACATCTGAATAGTTGAACAGTTAGGATTAGCTATTATACCTTTATGCCACTTAACATCTTCTGGATTAACTTCAGGGATGACTAACGGAACATTATCATCCATCCTAAAAGCACTTGAGTTATCAATAACAATAGTACCATCCTTAGCAGCAATAGGAGAAAAAACTTTTGATGTACTTGCACCAGCAGAAAACAAAGCTATATCTATCTTATACTTCCTAAAAACATCATCCTTAAGCTCCTGTACCTCAATATCACAATTCTTAAACTTGAGTTTCTTGCCCTTACTTCTCTCAGAAGCAAAAAGATAGAGTTCCTTTACAGGGAAGTTTCTTTGCTCTAAAGTCTTTATCATTTCTTGGCCAACAGCACCCGTAGCACCCACAACAGCAACAACCTTTTCTCCCATAACATAACACCTCAAAGGTAGTATTTTAAATAAACTAAATAAAATATATCAAAAAACCTCAAATTTGCACAAAACTAGATTAAATAACATTCTCTTCAAAAAAATAAATAATATGTGTTACTAAGGTACTAAAAACTTTTCTTACTGTTACTTTTATTATACTCATTCTAAAAATTCAGGTCTTTTCTCATTTATTATATATAACTTCCCATATCAAACTCCTTTCTTATCTCTTAAAATATGTCACATTGTCTTGTGTAATCATTCTACTCTCTTATTTCTCTTTACATATACTCTCAAATCTCTTATTGTTATACCTCTCCCACTTATTTCCTTTACTATCTTATACCATTCACTATCCCTAATTGTTGGTTCTTTTCCTACATTAAATTCTAAATTTAGATATAAGATCTTCTTATCTTCTTTCGTTCTGTATTCTTAGATAAAGCCAGATATTACACATGCTTATCCTAATAATTTCCATTGTCTCTTTTATTGTCATTCGTATGAATGTAATATGGCAAAAGCCTTTTTTTAACTCTTGAATCTTTTTCCTTGCAATATCCTCTTAAGTTCTTCTCTCTTCATATGCTTATCTGAAATGTTTTTCATTCTCATCGATCTTTTAGGAGAATGTAATACGAAATTTTTGTCAATTCCCTCAAAAGAAAAGCAACTATTAATAGAATGTTAATACTTATTAAAGCGCGTTTCAAAAATTAATAGAAATACTATAAAAGTTAAACTAGAATCAATCTACAAAAACACTATCTATAAAGCTACCACTCTTAAATTATCAGCATACTTTTTACCAATTGCCTTAGATAAAAACTATTAAACCACTTTTGAATAATCTATTATTTTACAAATACAGGTAATTATTGATTTAGGCATTACTATATAATCTATGAAATTTATCTGCAGCAAAACCTTATCAATCTCAGTAAGAAGAATTTCTAAACTGGTTTTTTGGAAAAGCAAATTTCTTGGTGTAATTAGAAAATGTTCTAAATTTATAGAACCACCTTAGTTTAATAATTACAAGAATCTACCTTTAACTTAGAAGTTACGAAAACAAAAATAACATAAGAAGAGTATCTGAATAGTATGTGAGAAATTGGATTTTTGATACAATCTCCACTTAACCTAATGAGCTATAATGAAGAACATAAGAGAAAGAAAACTGAAAAATCAAATTTTTGATACTTCATCAATATCATCGTACTATAAATGTTGAAAGTTTTCAAGAAATAGAGATCTTAAGTATCTATTGATTTTTAAAACAATTTCGATAATTTTGTATAGTAAAATCAATATTCATTTAATATAAAAAACTATGAAATTATCAAAAATACTAACACCAATAGAAAAACATATTATATCAAAAAAAATTGTAGAGGACATAGAAATAGAAAGTTTGTCTGAAGATTCAAGAGATCATTTTATAAATGAAAACACTCTATTTTTTGCAAGAGAAGGAACAAAGGTTGATGCGACAAAGTTTATACCACAAGTAGTAGATAAAGGCTGTAAAACATTCATAACAACAAAAAATGTAGCATACAATAATCTAAACATAATAACAGTAGATAACATAACGAAAGTAGAAGCTATAGTAGCAAAAAATTTCTTCAATAAACCTGACGAAAAGCTAAAAGTTATAGGTGTTACTGGAACAAAGGGCAAAACAACAATATCCTATATGATATTTAATGCCTTATACGGAATAGGAATGAGAGGAGGATTAATAGGAACAATAGAATACAGGCTAAACGAGTCATCAATTCAAGCTGATAATACGACACCTGGTCCACTACAATTATACACATTTCTGAACGATATCGTACAAAACCATGGCGAGTTCGTATCAATGGAAGTATCATCACATGGGCTAGAAACTAATAGAGTTTACGGTATAAAATTCGACGTAGGTATATTTACAAACTTATCAAGAGAACACCTAGACTTCCACAAAACTATGGAAAATTACTTTAATTCGAAAATGAAATTACTATACCAAATGAGAGAACTAAACCCTAAAAGTAAATTAATAATAAACATTGACACGGAATGGGGTCAGAAAGCTTATGAAATAGCAAAAAAAATAGGCTTAGAAACAATAACATGCTCACTGAAAGAAAAAGCAGATATATTTGCAAAAAACATCACAGTATCATTAGATGGTAACGAATTTATAGTAGAGTACAAAGGTAAACAATATAAGTTCTATACAAAAATGGTAGGTATACATAACATATACAACGCCATATGTGCTTTAGGTGCAATATCACAAATAATCCCAGACAAAATAGAAAATGCCATAGATCACATAAGCAAAACAACAGTAAAAGGTAGATTTCAGATACTAAAAAGTAACAGAGGATTTTTTGTAGTAATAGATTACGCTCACACTCCAGACTCGCTTGAGAAAACTCTTGAAACTGGAAGATTATTTTTCCCAAAAAGATTAACAGTTGTATTTGGTGCTGGAGGCGATAGAGATAAAGGTAAAAGACCTCTTATGGGTGAGGTAGCCTCAAGAATAGCAGATAAAGTAATAATAACAAACGATAATCCAAGAACAGAATACCCACCAAGCATAATATCAGATATATTAAGTGGCATACCAGAAGAAAGGATAAAAAAAGTAAAAATAATAGAAGATAGAAAAAGAGCAATAAATACTGCAATAAAAGAAGCAATCGAGGGGGAAATAATAATAATAGCTGGTAAAGGACACGAGGAATACCAAATAATAGGTGAAGAAAAAATACCATTCTCAGACATCGAAGAAGTAATCAGAAGCGAATATTTTTAAAGTTTTTTAACTATAAGTTTTATACCATCAACCCCAATAACTTCAACCCTTTCACCAACCTCTATAGTTTCGTCTTGGTTTTTCGAAATAGCATTCCAATCGTATATACCATTAATAGGAGTATCAAGTTTGACTTTTCCCATCTTTCCACCAACTATAGGCTGAATGACTTCTCCTTTCACACCAACATATTTAAAAATAGGATCCTCACTTAGATTATCATGAACTTTATTTTTCTTATAGTAAAAATAAGAAAACACTAAAACCAAAGACAACACCATCCAGGCTATAACCTGCAGTTCAAGCGTTTTCAATAAAAAAAGACTCAAAAAAGAAACAAATATAGCAGAAACACCAAACCAAAACAAAATAAAACCAGGTAGGAAAATCTCAAGAATCATGAATAAAGTACCAATCGAAGCCCACACCCAATACTCAAACCCAGGCGTACCACCTATAACATTCACAACAGAATTAGTGTTCGTATAAACTTCCCTAGCAAATAAACTAAAAACATTACCCAAAAATTTAAAACTAATCACCATAATCAAAATATAAATAACAACACCCGATTATTTCAAAAAAACTTAACTTTTCCTACAATACTCTAGCAACTAATCTAAACCAATAATCAAAACTCAAAAACCAGTCTAACAATTTTCCTTACTGTAATGAAGTTATAAAAAGGTATACTAACCTAACTGTCACCCTTAAAAGCTAAACTCCTTAAGAAGAATGTCAAAACTATTTGGTCACCAAAAAGTTACTATCCTTAATTGAGTTTAAATATCACCTTAGTAAAAAACTCGAAAGTTCTTGAAATTGACTTTTAGTCGAAAATATAACGAGTAAAGACTCCACGAATATTTGAAAGAATATGAAACTCAAAACTATAATTCTTGCAATATGGATACGAGGAGAATAATAGACACATTTACCGAACTAATAAAGATATACAGTCCATCACTTATGGAGGATTTTGTTTTTGAATACCTCTCGAAAAAATTTAGAGAGCTAAACATAATATCTGAACTGCAGGTTAATGGTAAGGTAAAAAACATGATAGCTTTTATAAAGGGGAACGATAGAAAAAAGGACAGTATATTTTTTTGTGCC
>JBKBIJ010000124.1:0-6040 GCA_046299455.1 Brevinematia bacterium
GGTACCTATACTTACCTGATATTTTTCTTATAGGTGCGGGTAGTAATGGTGATACTCTTATGTCTTCTCTTCCGTAAGCAATATTATCTAGAAGTATCTTTGCCGATTTGCCAATTTCTATACAATTTTTTTCTTTTTCGCTTCTGAATATGAATTTGGTAATGTACCAAAATGGTGGATATTCAAATTTTTGTCTTCTTTCAAGTTCGTGTTTATAAAACTCCTCGTAGTTCTGTAATACTGCAGTTTTTATACTGTAGTGTTCTGTTTCTGAAGTCTGTATCAATGCTCTACCAATTTCATTTCCTCTGCCTGCCCTGCCTATTGCTTGAAGTATAAGATTAAACGTTCTTTCAGATGAATAAAAATCTGGTAACCTTAGAGTTATTTCTGGAAACAGTATACATACTAAGTTAACTTGAGGTATATCTAGCCCCTTTGATATCATCTGAGTACCAACGATGACATTGATTTCTCCTTTTTTTAGAGAATTATATATTCTTGCATAGCTTTCTTTTTCTCTTGTTGTATCTAGATCTACTCTGGCGATTCTTGCTTTGACGAATGTGTTTTTTATAATTTCTTCAGTTTTTTCTGTTCCATAGCCAATGTCGATCATGTTACCAAGGTTACATTTTTTGCAAACTTCGAAGAAGTCTTCTTTGTACCCGCAATAATGGCATTCTAGTGAATTTCTAAATTTATGATAGGTTAGAGTAACATCACAATTTGGACAGATAGGTACAAAACAACAGTTACTACACTTTACGAAATTGCTGAACCCTCTACGATTTATGAATACTATGATTTGGTTATTTTTTCTTATGTTATTATCTATTTCTGATATTATTCTAGGTGAGATTATATGGTTTTTGGGTAGTTTTTTAGTGTCGATAAGTTCTACTTCTACCTTTTGATGTTTTGCAAATTTTTCTTTTAACTCAAGAAGTTTATACTTACCTTGTTTTGCTAGGTAGAAATCTTCTACTGGTGGAGTTGCTGATCCGAGTACTACGGGAATATTTTTCGTTCTTGAAATCCATTTTACGATTTCTTTTGTCGAATACCTAGGTGTACTTGAAGATTTGTATGAAGTTTCATGGAATTCGTCGACTATTATTATACCTAAATCTTTGGCAGGTAAAAAAATTGATGAACGGGGACCTATGAAAAATCTTTTTATACCCTTTTTGGCGTAAATGTAAATATTAAATCTTTCGCTATCGCTTAGCATGCTATGGTAAACAGCCATTATATCTTTAGGGATGAAACTGAACTTATCTATGAGTTGGGGCGTAAGAGATATTTCAGGCACTAGAAGTATAGCTGATTTACCTTGGTTTATAACGTCTATTATTAACTTTTTGTATATCTCAGTTTTACCACTGCCTGTTACACCATATAGCAAAAAAATTTCACTTTTACCAAAACTATTTTTTATAGAATTGTAAACACTTTCTTGGGCTTTGGTTAGAACAGTATTTTCAGATATCTTATTGAATTGAATATCTTCAGGTGTTTTTTTTAGTCTGCTTGATTTAGGTATCATTAGAAAAACCGCTTCCGATAAAGAACAAGTAAAGTACTTTGATATAAATTTTGCCAGCTCAAGTTGATCATCTGAGAATACTTCTTCTTTGTCTATAATGCTTTTTATTTCGTTAAGTTTTTTGCCTTGGGTTTCGTGAGATGTGTTTATTACAATACCTTCAACCTCTTCTTGAGAGAAAATCACTTTTACTCTACAGTATTTTTTTACTTTGTTTTCAAATTTGCCTACGGAATACCAAAATGTTTCGTCTATTGGTAAATTAATTAAAACTTCTGCAAACATCATATAAAAATGAATAATCGAGAGTTGTAAAATAAAGTTGTATATTTGTATCTTTTTTTCGTAGTTATTGTTTAATAATTTGCTTTGAGTTATTTAGTATGACTACTTAGAGTGACAATGAGTTTAGCTAGATTCTCAGGTATTTCTAAAGGTGTCATGTGCCCTGAATTTGATAGAATATGTATACCTTTCTTGAAGAGCTGTGAAAATTTGTACTGAACTTGGATAGGTACAAGTTTATCTTCATCGGAGTATATTATTTCAACTTCAGGTAATTCGCTTCTGTCGATGTCTTCGATGAACACATCAAATAGGTTTTTGGTTATCCTTAATGCACAAATTTTATTTTTGATAGATTCGAAGTGAATAGAAGTATAGTCTAAAAGATAGTTAGAGATATTTTCTTTGACTTTGTCGGAAATAGGTAATAGGAATAGAAATTTCTTGAGATAAAATTTTATGAAGAAAGGTATGGTGAAAAATCCGATTAATAACCTGATAGGTTTTAGGAAAGCAATTTTCAACAAGATATTTAAATTTCTCCAAAATTCATATGTTCCTATTGAGTTAACGAGTATTACTTTGCTTACTATGTCTTTAGAGATTTTGTATAGCTTATTGGCTAGGAATAGAGAAATCTTTCCACCTGTGGAATGTCCAACTATGACTACGTTTTTGAGGTTTAATGTAAAGATAAGCCTTGAAATTATGTAAACGTTTTCGTAAGTATTAAACTTCAACTTTAGGGATCTTGAGCTTTGGCCATGTCCAAGCATATCAACGGCTATGATTCTATATTTTCTTTTGTCTATATTGTTGATTACTGGTATCCAGGACTCTTTGGATGTTAGCCATCCATGTATAAGGATTAGAACTCTATTGCCGTGCCCTATGTCAAAGTATGATATGTATCTATCATCGTCTATTGTGAAAACTTTTGTTTCAAACATACTTTTATTCCCCTTTTGATTTCTTTGTTCTGGTTTTTTCTCTAACTAAGAGTTTTATTGGTACTCCTCCAAAGTCAAAGATTTCTGTTAACTTTCTTTTTATCAAGTTTTCGGTGCTTTTTTTGAAGTTTTCAAGTTTGTTAACAAATATTACAAAAGTTGGTGGATTAACATCAACTTGTGTTAAGTAGTAGATTCTAAGTTTTGTTGAAACCTCGCCACCGAATAAATTAGGAAAACTTTCTCTTATTTTTCTGTTGAGCATACCTGTAGATATTCTCTTGTTAGATTTTTCGAATGTTTTGAAACATTCATCAATTAGTTTGTCGATATTGAATTTTTCTTTGCCTGAGACTAAAACAATAGGAGCTTTTTCGATTCCCTCAAACGTTCTTGAAGCAAAATCACTAAAAGCTGTGTGATATTTCATTATTTCTTTTTGATTGTGAAGTTTTTCTTTTCCAACAACTAAATCGAACTTGTTGATTGCGATAACAAAAGGTTTGAAGTTCTCGATGACTATCTTCAAAACTTTTTTATCTTGCTTTGTGAAACCCTCTTTACCGTCTATAACGATAATGATAATATCTGAATTTCTAATTGTACTCTTACTCCTTTCGATTCCGAATTTTTCTATGAGTCCAGATTTGAACAGACTTCTTCTGAATCCAGCAGTATCTGTTATTCTGATTATTTTGTTGTTTATCTCTAAGAAATCGTCAACGTTATCTATAGTGGTTCCAGGTTTGTCGTCTACTAAAACTCTGTTATTGCCTAATATTGCATTCATTATTGTTGATTTACCAACATTTATTCTACCAACAATTCCTATTTTTATCTCGTTTTTAACTTCGTTTTTTTCTGACGTATAACTAGAACTGCTTGTAAGAAATGTTTTTATACTCTCGAGCAATCTGTCAAAACCATATTTCGTTTTAGATGAAACCGGAATTATCTCATCAAATCCTAATCTATATACATCGTCAACAATATGAGTTTCTTGGTGCAAAGTGTCTACTTTGGTAATAACTAATTTTACTTTACTTTCGTATTTTCTAAGAATTTTAGCTAGTTCGTAGTCTAAGTATGATACGTTGTTATATTCGACGGTAAAGATAATCAAATCTGATATCTTGATAGCCGTCTCAAGTAGTTCTCTTACTCTATTTACGAGTTTTTCGGGTATTAGCGAGTCATTACTATTTAGCAGATAACCGCCAGTGTCTTGTAAAATGAATTTAATATCGTTTAGATCTACGATCTCTCTATTTACATCGATTGTGGTACCAGGTTTGTCAAAAACTATTGCTTTACCTCTACCGACTATAGCGTTAAATAGAGAGGATTTTCCAGTGTTTGGTTTACCAACTATTGATACTACTTTTAGTTTCATAGCTTTACTTTCAGTCCTAGTGATGCGTAGAAAGGTTCGTAAATAATACTATCTTTTCTAATTTCTACTAAATTGTTTAAAGCATTGTCAACTTTTAGATTGATTGAGAGGTTTTTGATTATTTCCCATTCGGTTTCTATGTAGACTATGAGGTAAGGTAATATGTCTTTGGTTTCAAAGTTACTTTCTTTAGCACTTTCTCCCGAAACACCAAAAGAGATATTGAACGATCCGAGCAGAAATTTTGAAGATAGTATTATAGAATGAATGGGAGCATAGGGGATTGTTGGTAAAAATAACGAAAATGTGTAACTTGCCTCGAAGTTGAGCCAATCTATTGATATGATATCCAAAAGAACCCTTGAATATACTACGCTTGTGTTTGTACTACCAATGATATGAATGTTATTGGTATAACTGTCGAATACCTTATTAAGATAATAAGAATACCCTACGAATAGATTTAAAGAGTTGTTGCCTAAGAAAAATATTTTAGGGTTTAGTTCAATTCCCAAACTTGAATCACCTAAAGGTAGATAATGCAAGAAGTTTAGTCCACTACTTAGAAAATTCATATCGAATCTTGTGTATTCTTTAAAGATGGAGATAAACGTGGCAATGTTATCGTTAAGTTTATATCCTAAACTAATTTTTGAAAACCATTCCATCGGTAAGAAGGTATCTGGTACTATACCGACTTTCATCCCAAAGGACCATGTGTTCCCATACAGAGGAAACATAAAGGAAAAAGAGACGTTTCCGTATATGCCACTTGATAGATTCCCAGTGTCAGTAAATCCTATAGCATTAGCGCCAATACCTACACTCATGTTGAAAAAATTGAAATTTTCAATTCCGTATATGTAATCTAGTGATATAGAAAAATCGTTGAATGAAGTATAGTGGTTATACAACGATCTATTCCTGATATTATCGAAATAGTGGTTTAAGTTTAGATGCGATTTAATGGAAGAATCTTTGTCTATTTGGTACCTAAGTTTTGAGTCGATAGAGACAGCTCTATTTTTTTCATCTAGGTAACTGCTATTGCTCCATAGACCTCTGAATTCTTCATAAAAGTTGAAGATAGTATTCCAGAAAGTATAGGAAGAAGATATACCAACAGAGACACTTGCTAGATCTACGTCTTTAAATGTGTTAGTGTATGGTATAGCTACATTTTGGTAAAATACAATGTCTGGTCTTTTGAATCTATTAAACTTTATAACAGTGCTAATGTTAAAGTTTTCTGCTGAGATTTGATTAAATCCTATTACCGAGAAGTTTAGAATATCGTTTATTCCATAGGAAAAGAATGATAGGATTTTTGATTTTGTTTCTTGTAAAAACTCTTTTTTAGCTTCCTCTTCAAGTGATTTAAAATCTCTTATAGAATGGGATTCGTAGATTGATTTTTTTTGTTCTTTGAAAAGTAGAGTATTGTCTCTTTCTTCGATGATGGGAGAAGTTGCTCCTTCTGTGAAGAATTCTGTTTGAGGTAAAATGACCTCGTTTGTATCTTCTGCAAATGTATTTACGCAAACGATAACAAAAATGATAACTAAGGCTCTTAACATGAGTAAAATGATGAAAAAACTGGCTAGGCATATTCAAATTACTATGTTGTGATGTTCTTTGTATTATAGTTTGAGTTAATTTTTGTTGAAAGATGTTTTTTAGTGTTTCAAAATAGATGTGGGAATGATGGATACGAGTGAAATTTATAAGAAGTACAAATTTAAGACGCTATTTAGAAACTTAGATAGGTCCGTAAAGATAATAAATGAATTTTCGGAGTTTTTGAAGCTTTTGGACTTAAGGGAAGTTGATATTCTCAGAGCTATGATGGTTAGGTTTATGATA
>JBKBIJ010000125.1:0-5912 GCA_046299455.1 Brevinematia bacterium
TCATTCGAAAATACCCCAATTTTCTAAATTGGGGTAAAAGTTTTTATGTGCCTATTTATTCAGTTCATTTAAAAGCTTTGATGTATAATATTTTTTCAAAAAAAGTTTATGCTTCTATTCAGGATAAGTAGTTATACATTTTACGAGTTTAGTTATAAATTTCATTTCCCTCAAGGTGTTGGGAGACTGTATTAAAAATGTTACTTTACTAACTTAGAAGTTTCAGAAAATATTACTGAAAAATTGGATAGAGGCTCTTAGAACAAATTCCTTACTCCAAAAAACACCTTTCTTTGGAAGTTATTTTAGTAGATATACTATTAAGGTTAGTTATATAGGTGAGTTTGTAGTATTACTTTTTACATTTAAAGGTGTTTAAAAATATATCTAAGAAATCGGATAACTCATTAAAAAGGAGTCATTGATTCTAGAAAGAAGAGGATGTTTCTAAAGTGCTACTTTACTACTTAAAATGTTAATATATTTCAGTTAGATATCTTTTGCTTTTTAAGTATATTATTCTTCCAAAATTTATGGATGCTCTTAGAGTGTATGACTCTAGGAAACTACAATTTTTAGGAATTTATAAAACATAATTACCATAACAAGATGGAGTATCTAAATAAGTTATAAAAGTAATAGGTTCTATAAATTTAGGTAAAACTCATAAGGAAATCAGTTTAAGGAACTACCTTTCCTAAGAAGTTATGAAAAAATAAACACCATAAAAGTCTTTTTCTTGATAGGATATATATTTTCTGCCTTGTTTTTTTGTTTATTATTGTATACCTTCTACTTCTAGAATACTGTATTGTTTCAGAATTCATGAAGACTTATTAGGTTTACCTCAAAAGAATACTGTTTAAGAAATTATGATAGAAAATAATAATAATAACACCTACATGAGTAGTTGTAAAGAGAAATGGGTGCTCTAAGTTTACAGAAACTTCCAAGTGATTAAATTTGAAAAACAATCATTATAAAAAGTTATGGAACATATAAAGAGCACCTATTCTGGATAACCTTTAAGAAAGGATAAGCATTCTAAATTTAAAGATGAACTCATGATAAAGAGGATTAGGAATTTGATTGTAGTTTCCACTTTTAGTGGAAGGTATTTCAAAAATATTACCTAACTTGCTTAAAAGTTTCAAAACATACCTAAGAAATGGAATGATTCCTTAAAAGAGGTACTTCACTCGAAAACTATTTTTGTTTAGAACTTACAGAACAAGAATACCGATTGCCCAAATAAGTTGTAATTAAGAACTAGAGCTCAAATAAATTGGAATTTTAGCATATTACTTGCCTAAATGAAGAATATTCCAGAAATCTAATCTTGGATCATATTATCTTCCATTACCAGATGGAATTCTCCCCAGATAAGTTAAGTTTACATAAAACCCTTATAGCCACTAATCTAAGAAATTATCTTTCTTTAGAAGTTATAAAAACGTTAATGTCATAAGAGAACCTATCTGGAAAGAAAAAGCTTTAGAAAGTTAGATTCTTTTGAGTGTAAAATTATTTTCAGAATTTATAAAAACTTATAAAGCCTATTACTTCTATGAATATTATTAGAAGTTATAGGAGGAGAGGCATTGTAAAATAACTATCAGAATAGGTTGTAAGGGTTATTTAACAGCGTAAGAATATTAAGCTTGGAGAGGTTTATACATCCGAGGGATGAGAATTTAAGGTGGATATGGGAAATTGGTAGAAGGGAAGTGAGAAGAAGTTTTTGGATATGTGGTTAAGGTGAAATTTGAGAGTGTATTTTAAAGGTTTAGAAAGAAGGGATTATTCTAAAATTTGAATTATGGTTTTTGTTTATTGTAACATTTAACTAGTATGTTGAGGTTATTATATTTTTTTATTTTAGCTATTTTTTTGTCCTCTTGTGGTATAGATGTACCGGAACTAGTTGAGAGTTTGAGGCCGCCTATGGGGCTTAAAGTTGTTTTTACGACGAATGATACTGTTAGGTTAGAATTTTGGGGATTTAATGATGAGGATTATTTTTCTGGTTATGTAGTTTTTGTTTCGGGAAATTATAATTCTATTGCAGATGTGACAACGCCTATATCTGAAAAACCAAAACTTCTGGATTTTCAAACTGCTACTTTACCAACTTTTACTTCTTTGCCTACTTCGGAACCCAATAGTTATGTTTTTGAGATAAACTTGAGTAGTGTAGTTGTAAACGATAAAGGTGAAAAAGTTTTTTTAAGAGGATTTGAGTATTATGTTGCAGTTGCTGCTTATTCATTATCCAAGCGTATATATAGTCCACTTAGTAATATAACTAATGTTATTTTAACTAATTAGTTTTTCTAGATCTTTTATTATTTTCTTTTTAGGTACTCCTATTATGCTATCTATATCGCCTTCTATTATATTGAAGAAGTTTTTAGCTTTTTCTATAGCTATTCCACCTGACCATTTTTCAACGGGATTTTCGTAAACATACTTGTCTATTTCCTCGTCTGGTACATTTTTGAAAAATACGGTGGAAGTGTCAAAATTGCTTATAGTTATATGCATATCTGAGATGAAAATAGAATATGCTGTTACTATTTCTTGGATGTCATTTCTATATGAATATAACCACTTTTTTGCTATATTTTTATTTCTAGGTTTGTTTTTTATTTCACTTTGATGTACTACTATTGTATCGAATGTTATTATCAATAATTTATTGGGTTTTTTTAGTATACTTTGAATTTTTAGATTCTTTTGATATGATAAGAACATTGCTACCATTAAAGGATTACTTTTATACTCTTTGAGTTTGTTTATAACTTCTTTTTCGTTTATTTCTGGGGGTATTACTTTAAAGTTTTTAAACAATTTATAGAATATTTTTTTCCTACTTTCTGATGAGCTTCCTAAGATTATTTCGTAATTTTCTAGTGCTGTTATTGGTGTAATCATAGTTTCAGTTTATGAACACTTTGTGTATCCACAAGATTTACAAGTGAAGCATCCATTTTCGTTTGCGAATGTTTTTTCTCCGCAATTTGGACATTTCTCCATTTTTATGTTAGTCATTGTTATCTCTTTATTGTTTATTATTTCTAGTTTATTGTTTTCGTTTCCAACCCCATTTCCATTATTTGCACTTTTTTGGGGGGGAGTTAAGGTTTCTTGAGGTGTAGTTTTTTCTTCGTATTTGCTTTTATGTATTATTGATAATGCTTTAGCAACTGCATCAGGTATTGAATGTAGAGCTATTCCTTGATCCCAGAAAGTTTCTTCTGCTTTTATTCCTTCGAGTTGTTTTATTACGTCTTCTATTCTACCTCCGTTCTGTAGGTATATACTTATTAACCTTCCTATTGCTTCTGCGTCTGCTTTTTCGTTTCCACCGCTTTTACCAATATTTATAAAAACTTCTTTTATTTCTCCTTCGTTATCTCTGTTTACGGTTACGTATAATGTTCCTTGAGCTAACCTAAACTTTAACGTTTCGCCTGATAGTATTCTTGGTCTTTTGAACTCTTGTTTTTCTTGCTTTTTGTTTTTTGCTTTTTCTTCTGTTATCAATACTCCTTCTCTACTACCTTCTCTGTATACTGTTATTCCTTTACAACCTAGCTTCCATGCATAGAAGTATATATCGCTTATTGTTTTTTCTGTTACATTTTCTGGTAAGTTTACTGTTGATGAAATGCTATGATCTATGTGTTTTTGTATTGTTGCTTGCATTTTTACTCTAAAATATGGATCTATTTGGTGTGCTGTTACAAAGAATTTTGGTAGTTCTTCCTCATGTTGTATTCCAAACTTTTCCATATATTTTTTGACGAGAGGGTGATATACTTTAAAGAATTCTTGGCTTAGCGATTCACTTCTTCTTATGTATGAAAGTGCGAAGACTGGTTCAATACCACTTGTTACACCTGCAAGTAGTGCTCCACTTCCGACAGGTGGTACAGTCAGTAGAGCTACGTTTCTAAGCCCATATTCTTTTATTTTCTCGACTACATTTTTGTCAAGCCTTTTCATGAAAGGGGATTTTAGATGTTTTTTAGCATCAAAGTTAGGGAAGGTACCTTTTTCTATTGCAATATTGACACTTTCGTCATAGGCTATGTTTTTTATTCTATTGAATAGCTCGTTTACAAAATCAATAGCTTCTTCACTATCGTACTTTATTCTCATTTTTATAAGCATATCACCAAGTCCAGTAAATCCAACGCCAATTCTCCTACTTTTTAGTGATGTTTCGGATTGTTGTTTTAGAGGGTGTCTGTCTTTATTGTAGTCGAGCACATTGTCAAGAAACCTTACAGTGTATCTTACTGCTTTTTCAAGGTTTTCCCAATCTACTTCACTGTCTTCTTGTAGTTCATTTATAACAAATCTTTCTAAGTTGATATTACCTAAGCAACAGTCTCCATAAGGTTCAAGAGGTATTTCGCTGCACGGGTTTGTTGTGAGGATGTGCATATCATTGTATTCTGAGGTAGAAAATTTTCTCATAGTTGAATAGAATATTATACCAGGTTCTGCTGATGCCCATGCATTGTGTATGATTTTATCCCATATTTCTTTTGCTTTGACAACTTTGTATACTCTTTTTTTCCTTATCTCGTTTTTATTTGTTACGTAAAAGTAAGTTTTGTCGCTAAAATGATAGAAACTCCTTTTCGATAGATCTATTTCCACAAAATCATTCCTTTTTCTAAGCATTTCGAGTATTTTCTCGGTTTCATTTGTTCCAAATTCGTTTATTAGTTCTTTTTCCCTCAATATGTCGGGGTACCATAACTCCCAGTTATCTTCGTTTTGTATAGCTTCCATGAATTCATCTGTAACTAGTACTGATATATTGGCGTACCTTACTTTCATTCTTAGTGGATCATTTTTGATAGTTATAAAGTCCTCTATATCTGGATGTGAACAATGTATTGTTATCATCAGAGCTCCTCTTCTTCCGCTTTGTCCTATAGTTCCGGTTGTGAGAGAGTACAAATCCATAAAAGATACTGCACCTGTTGATGTGTATGCTGCATTTTTGACAGGGCTTCCTTTTGGTCTTAGTACAGATATATCTATACCAACACCACCACCATAACTATATGTTCTTGCCATTTCTTTCATTGTTTCGTATATGTCTTCGATACTATCTCCTTTTATTGGTAGAACGTAGCAATTTAGTAATGTTGCTTTTCGTTCTTCTTGTCCTGCACCAAACATTATTCTACCGCCAGGTATCATTTTGAAACCTTCAAGTAGCCAGTAAAACTTTTCCTCCCATTCTCTTCTTTTTTCTTCAGTCTCTTCAACAGATGCAATAGCTTTAGCAACTCTCCTCCACATTTCATTGGGTGTCTTTTCGATTATGTTACCGTTGTAGTCTCTTAGAGCATATTTCTCAGCAAAAACTCTCGATCTAAGTTCGTCAAATTCAAACCATTCTAAAGTCTCTCGGTCTATTTCACCAATTTTCATTTGTACCCTCCTTTGTAAGTGTTTTTTTGTTTTAGTAGTTTTTGGTGGACTTCAATATAGAAATTATCTCTTTTATTTGTTGTTTGATTAACAAATCTCTTTTTATAAGTGAATCGATTCTTTCGTAAGCTCTCATTGCTGTACTATGTACCTTGCCAAATCTTTCTGCTATTTGTGAAAAAGTTAGATTTGTTAACCTTTTTATTAAATACATTGCAACTTGTCTTGCAAACATTAACTGGTCCGTTCTACTGTTATCTATTATCTTTTCGTAACTGATTTCATAGTACTTTGCTACTGCTTTTACTATCTCATCGAACGTATAAGTGATTTCTATCACTTCTTCTTTTGTGTTGGTTTCTATTAGATCCTTTAATAAGGTTTTTAATGTGCTTAGGTTTAGCTCACCTTTTTTGAAACTAACAAATGCTGAAATCCTATTTACTGCGGCTTCT
>JBKBIJ010000126.1:0-5891 GCA_046299455.1 Brevinematia bacterium
TTTATCATTGCTATTCTTTCTTCAATTGTATCTATTGTCTTATGAATTTTTGCCATCCTTAACTTTATTTTTTTAATTTCCTCAACATCTTTTTTGATATCTTCTCGTAGTATATTTTGATACATTAGATTAGTTATCTTTTCGAAAGTTTTTTCCATATTCAAATTTAGTTTTTCCAATTTATCTTCTATTTCCAATATTCTATTTAATATCCTTTCATCATTCGTTACCTTACCAGATTCAGAAACTATATTTGTTATTGCTATGAAGTTAGTTAATACATTTGTTTTAATTACTTCCCTTTGTACGATTATTTCTTGTTGTGGTTTTTTAACTTCATTAGTTATAATTACAACGTTCGTAACAAATACAACTTTTTGAGTAGGTTCAACATTAGTCTCTACTGGCATCGCTTCCTGAACCTTATAGACGTACTCTTCTTGTGGTTTAGCTTCTGTAACTTTCGGTAGGTATTCTGTTGTCGAAAGTATTAAACTCACACTTTCTTTTGCTCCAGGATCTAAGTTTATTCCTTCAAAAAAAACTGCTACTGCACAATCTTCACCACTTGTTTCGGAAAATCTATAATTCAGAAACCTAGAAGGAACCAAATCCCAGTTAACAGTATTTAGTTTTCTCCAGTTCGAGAATATTATCTTGCTAGCTCTTCTACTCCAATATACATATAGATTGTTTACACCATTTATATCCGAAGAGGAAACAAAATAAGATATCATATTATTCTGATCTATCATTAGTTCATAATCTATCCCTATTTTCCCATCCAAGTAAAACTTAGTTTTTGGTTCATTCTCCCCAAAAATCGTATCGAGTAAATATCTTACACCTACACTCCTAGAAATATTTGTAATATTTCTGAGTTCTACCTCTATTTCTACTACATTATTTTCTTCAGAGTAAGAATTAACTAAAAATCTAAACGTTAACTTTATCTCTATACCTTGAATGTTACATTCAACCGATAACGTTCCATCAGTATTTATCGATGGACTCTTAGTAATAGTATCTTCGTTAAGTGTATAAGATATTTTATCGATCATTATCGTTACATATGATGTTGGCGGTATATTGAAAAACAGTAAGTCCCTTGAAAATTCTTTTGATGGCACTAATTCTCTCTGTAGTGTAAACCTGTAGTTAACATCATCAAAGAGTAAATTTAGATATTTATTTTTAAACTCGATTATGCTTGCATTCAGCGTTGTCACAAAAAAAACGAGTATAATTATTGTCGATATGATTACAGAAAATATATTTATTTTCATCTTTTTTCTTCCGACTGTTTTTGGAGAATTTCCTTTATCATCAAGGCTTTTTCATTAAGTTTAAGTAACCTGTTCTTTATATCGGAAAGCCTATTCAACTCCTCAAGTTCTTCTTCTTTGCTTTTCACTTCTTCAACTTTTTCTTTGACCTTCAATATATTAGTAATTTTCTCATCTAACTCTAATACAACGTTAGTTATATAATTTGTTTGTTCCGAGACTTCGGGTAGATTTGTTAACACTACAACATTTGTTACGTAGTTAGTTATATAGTTTGTCAGCACTACTACCGTATTTGTTGTTTCACCTTTGAAAGGTTGATCTTCTCTACTTAACTTTGTTTTTTCTTTCTTTACGTATGCATTATCCAGTGTACCCTTTTTGAATTGTTTATCCTGGAATCCTGAGTATCTTTTTAGTTCGTAGAAGATTTTCTCGTATTTTTGACTATTACCTTCTTCGTAATATATAACTCCTAGTAACTTCATAGAACTTATCCATACTTCGCTACCTTTAGTACTGCTTTTCACACTCGCTAATAAAAATTTTTTCGCTTTTTCGTACTCTTTTTCATCGTAGTATATATAACCTAGATACATTCCGACCTTTGGTATCAAGACAGATTCAGGATACTCGTAGAATATCTTTTCAAGGGTTTCTATTGCTTTTTCGTAGTCACCTCTATTGTAAGCACTTAATCCTATATTAAATAGTGCCCGATCTATGTTTGCATAGACGCTATTAAATGACATAAAAAGTATTAGTATTGTAAGAGAAAAAATTTTTATATTCATTGTAACATTATAATTATCGTATGTAGGTATTTTATAGTTTCAATTGATTAGATTTTAATGCCCCTGCTATTGCTATTGCTATTGCGTCTGCACAATCATCAGGTTTTGGTATTTCATTTAAATTTAATATCATTTTGACCAAGTTCTGTATTTGCATTTTCGGATGTTTACCTCTAGTGCCAGTTATATATTTTTTTACTTCAAGCGGTGTCATAGTTATCAGCTTTATACCTCTCTTTAGTATCTCAATTTTCACTATTCCTATTATCTGGGCAACTTTCATAGCTGTTTTCACATTTTTATTGAAGAAAACCTCTTCTACACAGGCCAAATCTGGTCTATACTCTTCTATTATAGAAGACATCAAGCTTGGTATACTCAAAATCTTCTCATTAAAGTCTGTTTGGTTAGATGTTTCTATAACTCCTGCCTTTAGAAGTTTAAAACCTTGCTGATGTTCTTCAACTACACCAAAACCCATTATTGAGTAGCCTGGGTCTATTCCAAGAATTTTCATAAATACTTTTTGTATTTATCTTGGCTCTTCATTATTTTTACTAATTCCCTTATGGATTGATCTTGAGATTTATCTGCCACAAGTATGCTATTTTCATCTTTGACTATTATTACATTATCAAGTGATGTTACAGCAATTATTCCTTCGTTCTCACCTATTATAAGTGAATTCTTTACGTTGTAAGTTATAACATTACCTTCTATTACATTTCCATTCTCATCTTTTTCATTCAATCTATATACCGATGACCATGATCCTATATCATCCCATATAAAATCACCCTTTATACATAGAATTGATTTACTTTTTTCCATAACACCATAGTCAATTGAAATGCTTTCTACCTTTTCAAATTCCTGTATTGTAACCTTTTCATAATTCATCTTACCTATCGCTTCCTCAATGTTAGTTAATGCCTCCCCGAGGTCCGGCATATGCTCTGATATTTCGTCAAGGATTGAGGATATTTTCCAAACAAACATACCACTATTCCAGAGAAACTTACCACTATTTAAGTATTCCAATGCTTTCTCATGACTAGGTTTTTCAACAAACTTTTTTACCTCAAATACGCTTTTACCAGAAAATGTATCAACTATGTTTCCTACCTCAATATACCCATAAGCTGTTTCTGGTCTAGATGGTTTTATACCTAACGTTACAAGAGAAAGATATTTTTCCGCAGCATTAAACCCTGCATCAACTGCATTTAAAAATTTCTCCAAATCATCAACGTAGTGATCTGAGGGTGTAACAAACATTGTGCAATTACCTAATTGCTTTCTTATATATATTGCTGCTAAACCTATCGCTGCTGCTGTATTCTTAGGTATTGGTTCTATTATTATGTTCTCTTTAGGCAAATCTGGCAATTGGTCCTCTACTACCTCTGACAAATCAGATGACGTCACAACGAATATTTTATCATTATCTACTATTTCTAGCGCCCTCAAATAAGCATATTGTATCATTGATTTATTACCAATTAAATTCAAAAATTGCTTTGGATAAGATCTTTTACTTTTCGGCCAAAATCTCTCGCCTCGACCACCAGCCATTATTACAACGCAACGCATATAAGCTATACCTCATTTATTAATTTTAAGAAATACCTCGTAACCAGAAGCAAATAAGTTTTTCGTGCTCTCATAATCTATTGAAAAAAGAAGATCTCTTTGTGGATCGTAACAATAAAAATTCGTCAAGATGTTCGTAATAACAATTAGTAAAAACTCATCTCCTCTGTTAAACAACCTGATGTATGAAATGGGACTATTTGTTCTTGATATCATTGTTCTGTACATTCTCTGATCTTTGTCTATAAATGACTCTATTGATATGCTTCTAAGATTCCTTAGAAACTCAGTCTCTACAAAAATTGTGTCAACTTCTTTCTCAAACGGAACTAAAGAAAACCAAGTCCTATTTTTGTTTGTTAGTACTATTAGTTCACCGTTAATCGGCTTGTATTCTATACCCATTACATTGGTCCATACGTAAGTAAAAATATTTCTATCTCTCATCTCTTGTGGGTACTTTAGAATATTATCTATTTTATATGCATAAACTAGGTATACAATATTTGTATCATCATTTAGGATTACATAATAATAATCTTTCGTTGGTGTAAGGTTACCAACTACCATTTTGTTTGTTTTTCCTCTGGTATCGAATACTATTTTTGCATTTGGTTTAGTAAAACCAAAAGTAATATATACATCTGATATTTCTTTTGAATCTATTGTTCCTAAATTTTCTATATCTCCTATTATGTTTGCAATAAAATTACCTAACTTTGTTTCAACCCTATCGGTTATGTTCGAAAACGATATATACCAATTATCATTTGTTTTAAACAAAATGTAACTATATTCCTTTGATCTATCATAGTAGTCCCTAAAGTATACTGACAAAAAAGAGATATCCTCGTAGGAGAAATTACCTATAAGCAAATTTTGCTTTTTTATAATCTTTACTTCACCTTTCTCTAAGACAAAGAAAATAAAAACAAGTACTGACAATACAAGGAGTAGGAAGAGGATAGTTATTACCCTACTCTTCATATGTTATCCTTTATTTTTTACTTTCTTACCGAGTCTATGTAACCTTGGACCTTTTCTTGTTCTTGCATTTGTTCTTGTTCTTTGCCCTCTAACTGGTAATCCTTTTTTATGCCTAATTCCCCTATAACAACCTATATCTATTAGTCTTTTTATATTAAGCTTTATTTCTGTTCTTAAGTCTCCTTCAACTTTATAGTTTTTTTCGATCTCATTCTTGAGTTTGTTAAATTCATCTTCTGATAGCTCCGAAACCTTTTTGTTAGGATCAATATTTAGCTTTTTGGGTATACTATAAGCTAAAGATTTACCGATTCCAAAAATGTATCTAAGTGCTACTAGTAATCTTTTATTTGGTAGCTCTACACCAGCTATACGTGCCATGAGATTCTACCTCCCTTCTGCCTTTGCTTATGTTTTGGATTTTCACATATTACCATTACTCTACCTTTCCTTTTTATCACCTTGCATTTCTCACATATTGGTTTAACTGAAGCTCTTACTTTCATAAAAACCTCGTGGTAAAACTATTTTAATAAATACCAATAAAAGAAGTCAAATTTGTTAGAAAGTTTT
This sequence comes from Brevinematia bacterium, assembly GCA_046299455.1. Lineage (GTDB taxonomy): Bacteria > Spirochaetota > Brevinematia > DTOW01 > DTOW01 > SKYB106. The sequence continues at coordinate 5,234 of JBKBIJ010000126.1, forward strand.
TTCAAAAACCGGTAAACAAGCTACTAAAGTATTAATATTACTATCTCAAAAAGTCTACCTCTATAATATCATAACTAACTCTCCCATATTCCCTTACAACACTTTTCAAAAACCAATTTAAGTTTCCTACCTAAAAGGTGTTTATACCAAAAACTCAATAAGGTTAATACTCCAAAAAACTATCTTTCTTAAGAATATATCAAAAGTATTACTTTCCTAATTAAAAGTTTTCTCAAATGTTACTTGGAAAATTGCATAACTCTTCGAAAAATAATTCCCTACTAGTAAAGAACTACTAATAAGGTATAAAACTTCAAATATTGTCGCAGTTTAAAAGTACAAAAGTTCCTACTTCTTAAACATTCTTACTAAGTGTATTCCAAGGTTTATTCTGGTAAAATGAGGATGTTTCAAAAATATTACTCCCCTGCTTAAAAGTTTTCGAAATTCGAAAATATTGCTAAGAAATTAGACAACTATTTGGAAAATCCAAATACTCCCTTTCCTTAGAAGTTATGGAAAGCAGAAATACTATAATAAAGCTTAACCAAATATTAGGAAATAGTAAAAAAGAACATGCGAAGATATGTAAAAAATTAAGACTAAGAATATTAATCTTATACTTAATACTATCTTATACTTAATACTATTAACACAC
>JBKBIJ010000127.1:0-5889 GCA_046299455.1 Brevinematia bacterium
TTTGGCATAAACGCTGCTAGTAAGTACTTTTTCAAAAAAGATCTTTCATCTTTATCCTTTGAAGAAACCGCTAGATTGATTGCAATCTTACCTAATCCTAGAGTATACTCTCCTTTTTCTGTCTCAAAGCTAGTTCAAAGTAGAGTTGAGCTTATAAAGAGATATTACTAGAGGTAATTAAATGGGATTTGCTTGCGGTATAGTAGGACTTCCTAATGTTGGCAAGTCAACTCTATTTAATGCTCTTACCAAATCTAATGTGGCCAGTTCAAACTACCCATTTTGTACTATAGAGCCTAATGTTGGGATTATTGAAGTTTATGATGAAAGAGTAGACATCTTATCAAAACTTTCAGATTCAAAGAAAAAAATTTATGCTACTATAAAGTTTGTTGATATTGCTGGTCTTGTTAAGGGGGCGAGTAAAGGTGAAGGATTAGGAAACCAATTTCTGTCCAATATAAGAGATGTAGACGCTATAGTTCAAGTTGTTAGGTTGTTCCGATCGGATGATGTTGTACATATAGGGGATGTTGATCCTGTTAGAGATGTCGAAATTATAAATACTGAGCTTATTATTAAGGATCTTGAATTTGTCGAAAAGTCTATAGAGAAAGTTTCAAAAACTGCTAAGACTGGTTCAAAAGAGGCTCAAAAAGAAATGGAAATACTTGATAAACTCTACAAAGAATTGTCTCAAGGGAAATTAGCTATTAATGTACTTTCAGAAGAGGAGATTGAGATTGTAAGTAAGTATCAGCTTCTGACTTCTAAACCTATGTTGATAGTAGCTAATATTGATGAAAATTTTTTAGGTAGAGAGAATGAAGATCAAAACTTTGTGAGACTTTGTGATTATGCTTTGAACGTACTTAAGGTGAAAGTCTTACCAATATCTGCAAAGATAGAAAATGAGATTTCTGAGTTGCCTGAGGGTGAAGCAAAAGCGTTTTTAGAGGATTTAGGATTAAAGTTAAGTGGTTTACAAAAACTTGCCATTGAAGGATATAATATATTGAATCTTATAACTTTTTTTACTACTGGGGAGAAAGAAACTAGAGCTTGGACTATAAAAAAGGGAACTACAGTTCAGAAAGCAGCAGGTAAAATACATTCGGATATGGAAAAAGGTTTTATCAGAGCGGAAGTAATACATTATAATGAGTTTGTGAAGATTGGTTCTTGGGGTAAATCGAAAGAAGAGGGTAAAATTAGGTTAGAGGGAAAAGATTACATAGTCCAAGATGGAGATATAATATTTGTGAGGTTTAATGTTTGAAAAGTTATTTATTTCGATTGTTCTTCTTTATTTTTTTCTAAGTTAGAAGTTTCACTTTTAAGTGGTACCTTTATTTTGTTTAGAGACTCAGTTATTTTACCACTCCTTACTACTATGTCTATTACGATTTTCACAGAACCTGATGATTCTTCAGATGATAGTATCTTGTATGATTCGATAAATTCTTTTATCTTTTTCGACGGGAATATTTCTTTCAGAATTTTCTCAGAGTTTTCCTTAAGATCCTTAGATTCAACGTATTTTTTCAAAAAATCTATTATTGCGTTTTGATACGCATCTTCTATTGCTTCGTTTATGTCTTTCCCTTTTCCTATTACTCTGTAAACTTCAAAATATTTACTGGTTGATTCTTTTTTTATTTCTTGTGAAAATGCAAATATATAACTGCTCAGTATAAAAAGTATCAAAAATATTTTAGTTATAAATCTTAACATTTTTAGTTCCCTCCTAGTATAATAATATTATACTTCAAAAGTCTATGTTTTCCAAATTTTTTTTGTATTTTTTGTTTAGTAATGTTTTAAAAATGTTACTATCATATTTGGATATGTAAAGAAGTATTACAAAGAAATTCGGTAGTAGCTTTTTTGTTTGTAATTTTTTTGCCGAAAACTTTACAATTTATGTAGTTTATGAGATTTTCTGTAGTTACGCATGGGTGTAAATTAAATCAGTTTGAAAGTTCTTCAATAGCTAGTAAATTGGTAAAGCTTGGTTTGGAATATGTTGAGGATTTTAAGCAAGCTGATATTGTGATTTTTAACACTTGTACTGTTACTGACAATGCTGATAGGAAAGCTATTAAGTTGATAAAACAAGTCGATAAGTTAAAGAAGGTAAGAAATGATATAGTTTTTGTTGTTACTGGATGTTTTGCCCAAACTGACAGGGAAAGAATAGTTAAATTTTCAGGAGTTGATCTTGTAATTGATAATAGGCTTAAACATAAAATTCCTGAGGTTATTGAGTTTTATATTAATAATGGTTATTTTTCATTTGAAAAGTTTAAGATTAATAAAGGTAGTAGATTTGAGTTTGACCCTGATTCATTTTTAGGTAGGACTAGAGCATTTCTAAAAATACAAGATGGTTGTAATAGGTTATGTTCATTTTGTAAAGTTCCTTTTTCGAGAGGTGGTAGTATATCTTTGGAGTACGAGGAAGTTATTAGAAGGTTTAGAAAGCTTGTAGATTTAGGGTACAAGGAAATCGTTATAACAGGTGTTAATATTACGAATTACTATTCTAATGGTTACACTTTAAAAGATTTGCTTAAAGAGATGAGCAATGTTAGGGGAGAATTTAGAATAAGATTGTCGTCCATAATGCCAGATGAGTTTGATGTTGGTATCCTGGAATTTGTGAGTTATGGTAAGGTTGTTCCTCACTTGCACATTTCACTCCAAAGTGGGTCAGATCGTATAATAAAACTTATGAGGAGGAACTACACTTCTTACGATATTTTAAGACTTTCTGATACTGCTAGAAAGTATTATGATGATTTTGGGCTGACAGGTGATGTGATAGTTGGGTTTCCTGGTGAAACTGATGATGATTTTTCTCAGACTATTGATACTGTAAAGAAGGCTGGTTTCTTTAGGTTACACATTTTTCCTTTTTCTCCCAGGAAAGGTACGCTTGCTTCACTCATGCCTGAGCAAGTACCTTATGAAGTAAAAAAAGATAGAGAGAAGATGTTGGCTAATGTTGTTAGAGATTTATCGGTCGAGTTTAAAAAGAAGTTTTTGTATAAAAAGGTTAGAATAATTCCTGAAGAAGCCTGGGATGGTGGAGTTTATGGATATTCAGATAACTACCTAAGAGTTTTTTACAGAACTAAAGATTTTAGAAAAAATGAATTTTGCTATGTTGAAGTTACTGATATAAACGAAAGTGACCCAACTACAGTTATTGCTAGTTGAGTTTTTCTAAGTATGATTCATCAACGAGTATTTCTCTTGGTTTACTTCCTTGTTGTGGTCCTACTATTCCTTCCTCTTCCATTTTCTCTATCATTCTTGCTGCTCTGTTATATCCTATTCTAAGTCTTCTTTGTAGGTATGAGGCTGAGGCTTTTTTCTCTGTTATTACAATTCTTATTGCTTCGTTGTAAAGTTCATCAGAGAATTCATCATCTTCAAAATCGTATAATTCATTGTTCAATTCGTTTTTGGCTTCAAGTATTGATGACAAATCAGTATAAATTGGAGAATCTTGCCTTATTAGATAGTCTACAATTCTTTCCACTTCTTCGTTTGATATATAACATCCTTGTATTCTCATAAGTGATGGATAAGATGGACTCATAAATAATAGATCTCCTTTGCCTAATAGTTTTTCTGCCCCTATTGTGTCTAATATTGTTCTTGAATCAACTTTCGAAGCTACCCTAAATGCTACTCTAGCTGGGAAGTTTGCTTTTATAAGTCCGGTAACAACGTCTACTGACGGTCTTTGTGTTGCTATTATTAGATGTATCCCAACTGCTCTCGACATTGCCGCAAGTCTTGTTATGTAATCTTCTGTTTCTCTGGGAGATGTCATCATTAGGTCTGCGTACTCATCTATTATTAATACTATATATGGTAGCTTTTCTTGTTTTTCGTCGTTTAATTTAGCTATTTTGCTATTGTATTGGACTATATCTCTACAACCAAAGGATTCCAGTTTCTTGTATCTACTTTGCATTTCTTCAACAAGCCATTCTAGTACTGCTTTTGCTAAGTTTGGTGTTGTTATCACTGGTGATAACAAATGAGGAATACCGTTATATACTTTTAGTTCGACTATTTTAAGGTCAATCATAATGAATTTTAGTTCGTCTGGTTTTTTCTTGTAAAGTAGACCAGCTATTATGGAGTTTATGTATACGCTTTTACCTGATCCTGTTGATCCTGCTATCAAAAGATGTGGCATTTGTGTCAAATCTTCTATGATAGGCTTACCGTGAATATCTATCCCTAGTGTTAGTGGAAGTTTTGCTCTATTCTCTTGGTATTCTCTTGATTCAATTATTTCTCTTATTTTTACTGTTCTTCTTATTTTGTTTGGTATCTCGATGCCTATTACCGATTTGCCCGGAATTGGATATACGATTCTAACTCTGGATGTTGCTAAGTTTAGTGCTAGGTTGTCTGATATGTTGACAATTTTTGCTATTTTTGTTCCAGGTTTAGGTCTTACTTCATACATTGTGACAACTGGTCCTCTTACAACACCTTCTATTATTGCATCTATCTTAAATTCTTCAAATGTGTTTTGTATTACTTTTTTAGTATCTTCAATTTCTTTTTCCTCTGAGTTTGTAGAAAATCTTTCTTCTGGTATGTCCAGAAGATCTATTGGTGGTGGATATTTGCCATGAAATTTTACATCGAATGTTATTTCTGGTTCTTTTTTGAATTCTCTTTCTACGTTTTCCGTTTTGTATGTCTCTACTATTTCTACGTCTTTTATTTCAAAATCGCCGTTATAGTTTTCTTTCTCTTGATATTCTTTAGGGATGTCGTTTTGGTAGGGTATTACATTAGGAGGTATTAATTCTTCTTCTTCTTGGTATTTAGGTTTATTTTGAACTTCGCTCTCTTTTAATTTAGTTTCGAAACTTTCATCTAAATCTATTTCAGTTATTTCAATGAATTTCCTTCTGCTTTCGGTGGATTTTTTAGTTTCACGCTCTGTAGAAAAGTTGTAAGAGTTTTTTGTGTAGTTTCTATTTTCGTATATTGGATTGTTCCAAGAGTTCATTAGATCATATGTTTTTTGGATTATTAGGGTAATGCTACTTGATATTATTTTCAAAATTTTTGTTGATGTCTTATAGGATGTTAAGAATAGTAATGTCCCAAGTACTAGTGTTAGTATAAATACTATGTAGCTTGTTATTTCACCTAAAATGCTTGATGATAGATGTGATATGTCATAAGGTAAAAGCCCTGTTGTATATGCTGGTTTTTCTAAATTTTGTAGCCCTATTATTCCAAAAAATCCTACAGCAATAAATTCTATTCCTAGTAAGTTTTTGAAGAAATAATAGAGGGGTTTTTTGAATAGTAAAGGTAGAAAAGTTAAAATTAGCATTATTAACATGATTTCTACATTGTTTTCACCACCTAGTATTCTCAGGATGTATATTATTTTCCTAGAGGCAAAAGATATGGGATTGTCTATGATTAGTATACTTGGATAAAACTTGTATACTATTAATACTGTAAAAAGTGCAAATATCGATATTCCTCCGATAGTTCTTCTTAGCATTGTAGATATTTTTAAACTTTGAGTATCTAAATTTCCATTAGATTCTATATGTTGATAAACTTATAGTTTACAGATTACTTGCGAAAACGTAAAATCATGCCCAAAATGTGACTACACTTTTATCCTGACTAATTATATAAAGAAGCTTAAACTTTTACCTACCCTAAAATTCATATCCAACTGAGGCTATGTTAGAAATTTTTGGTCTTCTCATTCTATCTTTCCCTCTTACAACCTATTTAGAGAGATTACGTCAAAAGATCCAATTCCTTAAGTTTTCCCCTCCTGCATTTTTACTTACAACTTTTTAAGACAAGTACTTTTACTATGGT